>JAABYK010000555.1:15054-19019 GCA_011775825.1 Candidatus Zhuqueibacterota bacterium
GATGCCTCACACACCCATTAAGTGACGCACCATTCTATTCCTTGGCTGATTCCTTTCGGGCTTTCATCATGAATGAAAAGAGGGGGTCGATTTGATCTTTTTCACCGCCCTCGATGATCAGCACGTCGTTGTTTCGTCGCTCAATTATCACGTTCTCTTCGTGTGCTGCGTATTTGACCTCCAAAAGCTCTTGGTAAGCTGAATGGAATTCGGTTGCATCTGTTTCGGAGTCCCAACTCGAATAAATTAGAAGCAGTAAGTCGCCATCGCCCTTGTTTTCCAGAACAGCAAAGATATCACCATTCCAGCCGGCCGCGGCTTTTCGGCCCTGTTCAGCCATTTCATGTTCAGCGAAAATAATTTGCCACTGAATCTCGCCAATCGTATTCTCTTCAAGAAGCTTCCAATCCGAAAACATCCCTTCTTTAGCGAAATTTGGCCAGCTCAACTTAACTGGTTCTTCTTTGCTTAGCCATTTTTGAGGATGCAAAATTTGCTCAGTGGAGATGGGCGGCTGTGCGTACAGATCGCCGACCTTGTTCCAACTCTGCTTCTGGATTTCGAATACAAACGCCATGCCTTTTAAATAGGCTCCGACGAGCGTCTCAAGTAGAAACGGGGGAATGCTGTCCATTGCTGCAATCGCTTGTTTCATGCTTGTGGTATTCGCCTGGGAAATAGGCCCGCTTTTCAGCATTTCAAGGATTCTTAGCACGTCCAGTTGGGCTTGCATTTTGATGACGACTTCCAGCATCGAGGTGCCGGGAATCTGGCCCATCATGTTTTTCATACTCCAGAGAGTCATGATGTAAGTTGCTTCGCCCTCCACGACTGCCTGACGTGCCAGAAGTTGGTCGTCGTTTAGACCGTTTTCAAATTTGGCTAACACGTACGTTTCAAGGTCGTAATGTTGATCTTGCAGACCGTGATAAAGTTCATGAACGTAAACAGCGTCCAGCATCTGTTCTGGCAGATCTTCCATGACAACATAAAATGCTTCAGAGGCTGGATCGTAGTAGGCAGCTGCCTGACTCTGCATGATCATCTTGGCCATCTGTTTAAAGTTTTCTATTTCCGGTCCGAGATAGAGTCCGAGCTTTTTGACGATTTTTCCGTAATTTTTCTCCAGTCTGTCCGGAATCTGCATTTCCAGCATTTTGTCGAGATATTTTCCAAAATCCTCCGGGGATTGATTCGTTACGTTCACTTGCTGCTTGAATTCTAAGCCCCGAATTTCTTCGATCTCAGTATGCAAAGAGTCGATCTTTTTCTGTATCCGGGATAATTCCTGGGCATGTGCCTCGAAGCCAATTGCGAGTGAGAGTGTCAAACAAATTTGAAGAAGTTGGGAAGTGACTATTCTCATTGAAGAGTCCTTTGTGTTTTTGAACGGTTCGTGAAATTAACTCTATGTCCATCAGAGTGGCTAACGTAGCATAAGAGTTTTTGAGCCACGAATTCACACTGCCACTGCTACCGCTTACTGCCTACTGCCACTGCCACTGTCCACCGTCACCGGCGCACAAAGTTGCACAAATTCCTCGGGTGCCTGGATCATTTTTCTTGTTTCATAATCGTAAAACACCATCGCCGTTTTTGCTCTGGCGATTTCGTGGCCGGTTTTCTTGTTGATGAGTCTGTAGTAGAAGTCGCAGCCGTATTTGTGAAAATCTGCAGGCGTGACGTCGATAGTGAGTTTGTCCCCATGAAAACCTTCTGATTTGTAAAGAATCACTGCATCCGTCATAATGGTCCCTCGACCCGCCACATCCATCTCGCTGTAGCCGAATTTCTGCAAATATCGAGCTCGCGCTTCGTGAATGAACGAAAGCACTTTGTCGTTGCTCAAATGCCCGGCGTAGTTTACATCGCTCACTCTGACATCCATTTCCGTGGTAAAAGTGAATTTCTTAGGAAGCTTTAGTTTGGCCCTTGCCATGTCTGACTTGTCTGAATTATTGAAGGTTTAGAGGGGGTTTGAAAATATTAATTGTCGAAGTTTGTATACAGCTATTAGCAGTTTTTATTAACTTTAGAACAATACAAAATTCCAAGTTATTTATTCACACCCCCTTATTTGATGACCGGCAATTCGTAACAGGCCGCTTCCTGACTGTTTCGCACTAACAGATAAGGACCCGAGAGCGCTGGATTGTTCCAGGTTTTGCCTTCAATGGCCTGGAAGCGGGCTAATTCCTTGAAAGCATCGGGATTTGCCTCCACTAGTGCAACTTCACCGGATTCGGCCTGAATGATCAGTAGATTATTGACCAATATCAGTTGGCCGTGTCCATAACGACCACGTTTCCATGTGCGTTTGCCATTGGAAACATCCAGACAGACGAGAATGCCATCGTCCAATCCGTAAACGTAACCCTCGTGGTAAACGACATTGGTGAATTTCGCTTTGAGTCTGTTGCTTTCCCAAATCAAAGTAGGGGACAGGCTGCCATCGGACAGCTTGTCGATTGTCAAAAGCTTGCTGCCGACACTGTAGCCGCTTGTAATCAAAACTCGGTCGTTGGGTAACACCACAGGCTGGGCTACATTTTCTGTTTGCGAAGGCCAGGGATATTTCCAAAGTACGCGGCCATCGGTTGGACGGTGAGCTACGACCTGCCCATCGTTGAAAATAAGAATCTGACGCACACCGGCAATGCCGGCAATCATGGGCGAACTGTAACCCGCTCTGTCTGTTCCGGCCGTCCAGATTTGTTCTCCTGTGAGCTTGTGATATGATACCAATGAGCGATTTTGGGTGCCACCGGCTGAGACGATAACCAGACTGTCGAGCACAAGAGGTGAAGAGCTCATACCATACATGGCCACCTGTGCCTGATTGTCTTTAACAATATCTGTGTGCCAGACTCTTTTTCCTGTGTCCAAGTCAAGGCAGTTGAGGATTCCGGTTGCGCCTAGCGTGTAGACGCGCTCTGCATCAACTGTGGGGGTCGCTCGCGGCCCAACGCCTGCTAAAACGGTTTCGTAGCGTGTTTGGTCGCTGTGTATCCAAATCACATCGCCGCTCAGAAGTTGGTAGCAAACTACCGCCTCCTGTTCGCGGCGTTGTTCCTGTGTGATGGCCCGGTCCCCAACAACGGCGAACGATGACCATCCTTCACCGATCGGTTGTTTCCAAATTAGGCTGGGTGGATTGATGTCCCAATCTCTGGCAAGTTTCACGCCTTTGATTTTGGAATCCCTTGTGGGGCCCAGGAATTGCGGATAATCAAACGCACCTTTGACATCAACCTTATGGACAGTTTCAGCCATGGTATGTTTAGCGCTGAGGTGATTTTCCGCAAGTGCTGGCTTTTCCGACCAGCGCCATTCAAAGATGGGCACGATGTCACCGCTAAACTCTCGAAATCGAAAAAGCGAGACGAAGATGAGTGCGAATAGAATAACCGCAGAAAATGAAAACAACCTCACTTTCCAGCGTAGGCGAGAAAGAAAGAGCAGCCAAATGAGCAGCAGCAGGGCCGCGGCTATTTGAAAAAACATCGTGTTTATGACTTTTTCCTGTCTGATGGTTTCCTTGAAAAACCAAACCCACACCAACATCACAATGTCCAAAATGATAATAAGGGCCATTGGCCACCATCTTATGCCTGCGGGTGAGCTACTTTTGTTTGATTTCATTTTGCCTCAAATTTGTGCATGAACCATCATCTTTTTGGGGCAGCAATTTAGCCATTGCAGCACTCTTTGTCAACCTTTTTGCTTGCAGTTCACGCTTTAATTATTTAATATAGCCACGACTGATTTACGAAAGGTGCGATTAAATGTCTCACTCATTGGATGCAATTTTTAAGCCCCAATCCGTGGCCATCGTTGGGGCTTCAACTCAGAAAGGCGCCCTCGGCCGTCAAATCTTTGATAAGCTGCTTGACAGCGAATTTAACGGCCCGGTTTATCCGGTAAACCCAAAAGCAAAATACATTCATTCGGTTCAAGCGTATAAA
>JAABYK010000555.1:19031-20985 GCA_011775825.1 Candidatus Zhuqueibacterota bacterium
GAGCAAGTGGACTTGGCGATTGTGGTGGTGCGCAAGGAATTTGTTTTGGAGATCGTGAAAGAATGTGCCAAACATGGAGTGAAAGGAGTCATCGTGATCACGGCCGGTTTCAAGGAGACCGGCGAGGAAGGTGCAAAATTGGAACGCCAGATTCTGGAAGTGATCAAGGCCCATAAGATGCGCATGGTCGGTCCGAATTGTATGGGAGTCATCAACACGGATCCGAACATTCGACTGGACGCCACCTTTGCGCCGGCGGTTCCGTTGATGGGAAATGTTGGCATGGTTTCTCAAAGTGGAGCTTTGGGGCAGACGATTTTGGAGCACGCTCGCGAACTGAATCTGGGTGTCTCCATGTTTGTGTCGGTCGGGAATAAGGCAGACGTTTCAGGCAACGACCTTCTGCAGTACTGGCGCGACGATCCCTCCGTGGAGGTCATTCTCATGTATCTGGAAAGTTTTGGCAATCCGAGAAAATTCATCAAGCTGGCGAAGGAAGTCAGTCGCAGTAAGCCCATTGTCGTCGTGAAATCTGGACGCACGGCCTCCGGGGCGCGTGCGGCAAGCTCTCACACCGGCGCGTTGGCAGGTATGGACATGGCCTTTGATGCGCTCTTCAAACAATGTGGTGTGATTCGTGCGGATACCATCAACGAGATGTTTGATTTCGCACTCGGATTGGCGAATTTGCCATTGCCAAAGGGAAATCGGGTGGCCATCATTACCAACGCGGGCGGACCCGGGATCATGGCTGCGGACGCATGCGAGAGTGTCGGTTTGGAGGTTACAACGCTCAGCGGCACAACCAAGTCCAAATTAAAAGAGAAACTGGTTCCCGATGCGAGTGTGAACAATCCGGTGGATCTATTGGCAGGAGGGAAGCCGGACGAATTTCGGTTCGCCCTGAATGGAGTTTTGAGCGACCCAAATGTCGATTCAGCAATCGTTATTTTTGTGGCCCCCATCATCACAGATCCCTCCGAAGTAGCGTCAAAGATATCTGCTGTGGTGGATAGCTTTGATAAACCGGTTTTGGGCTGCTTTATGGGAGTGAAAGGAGTAGCCACCGGTGTAGAGGAGTTGCATCGAAATCGCATTCCGGCCTACCCATTTCCGGAGTCGGCGGCCCGGACGTTAGGTGCCATGGTCAGGTACGGTCGCTGGCTGCGAAAGGAGCTGGGTACCATTCCGAGCTTTACCGTCGAAACCGAGCGAGTAAAAGAAACTCTCGAACGGGCCGCTTCGGAAGAACGTGAGTTTCTGAACTTCGATGAAATTTCTGTTATTATGGACGCGTACGGCATTCCTCTCGGTCGGTCCAGAGTCTGCCGAAACTTTGAAGAGATTCAGGCCGCATGCGAGTCGATCCACTTTCCCGTCGTGTTAAAAGTGACATCGGAGGCGGTCATTCATAAGTCTGAAGTTGGCGGCGTAAAACTCAACTTGCAGAATAAAGAGGAGGTGCAGAAGGCGTATCACGACATGGTGGATTCTTTAAAGTCAAAAGGGCTCACGGGGCAACACGCTTCTTTTTTGTTGCAGGAGATGCTGTCGGGGGGAAGAGAAGTTATCATGGGGCTGCATGCGGTCCCTGATTTTGGCTCACTCATCATGTTCGGACTTGGAGGAATTTACGTCGAAGTGCTTCGTGATATTGCCTTAAGAATTACGCCGATTTCAGATACGGACGCTGAAGACATGATTAAAGAATTAAAAGGATTTGCAATTTTGCAGGGCACGCGTGGTGAACAGCCAGTCGATTTTGAAACTATAAAAACGACGTTACTCCGGTTATCACAACTTGCTCAAGATTTCCCCCAAATACGCGAAATGGATATCAATCCATTCCTGGTCTTTTCGGAAGCAGGCAAATGCAAAGCGGTGGACGCCAGGTTGAGAATTGCGGTATGAAAATGCCACCTAACCTTCGGCGCTAAAATAATAAATGCCGCCA
>JAABYK010000365.1:0-14346 GCA_011775825.1 Candidatus Zhuqueibacterota bacterium
CAATCTACGATATTAACTGCCCGAAGGGCCACTTTTTCCAAGCGAAGTCTTGGAAAAAGCGTAGTACCTTAACAATAACAATAGCTCTAAAGAAAGCAAAAAGGCAAAACGATTTTGGGCAAAACCATTAAAAACCTTCAAGTTGAGAATTGAACATGATCATAGGAAATGGCTTCGGTCTGAATGTTTGCCTTAATAGACATTTTTCCACACTGACTTTTAAAAGAATTGTTTTGCCCTCCATAGTTTGCCTTCTAAAATAGGTTGTCTAAATAGCACTACAGCAAAAGTTTTTAAAAGGTTTTTTCAGGAAAATGCTTAGATGTCAAAATGATTAGAGTCAAAATGATTGGATGTCATATTTACTTTGATGATTTTTTCCGTCTTTCACCTGTAATCTTGACCGAAATCATTTTCTCGAAAACTAGCTAGATGAAAGCAAGGGCATTGCAACAGTCGAGACCTTTTGATAAGTTTTTCTAATGATTTTGCCCTAAAATTATTTTGCCATTAAAAATAATGGATTCGACACCATCATCACGCATCAAGCGGCAAAAAAAGCAAAGTTTCGCTTTAGTAATAGTCTGAACGAAAACGAGCTCTTGCTGTCATTCGAGATCTTTTGTTAGGGAATCTCATGCCTAATTTTTGGAGATTCAGTCCCCCGCGCATTTCACAAATTAGAAATTTCGAAATTCCGACGAGTTTTCGACACTTTGAATCTTGGTGTTTGAAATGAGGAGATTCCGGCTAAAAAGTTTGCCGCAATGACATGTTCGTTCTGTTTTCGTTCAACCTCCGTTTATTTTTGGAACTGACCTCCCAATAAGCCAAACCCACGCTTTATCCGCTACCGTGAATAGGTGACCATCCGTTGTCGTAATATTTAAAATTGACTAACATCTCTCACTCGCTTAAGCAGGAGCGTAAAAATCAGTGAGCGTAGCGAACGTATTTTTACGGGAAACTACGCATATGCAAAAATACGCTTCGCTGATTTTTGCACTCCAAACGTGGAGGCATGCCCTGTTTTCAACAACCGATCTTTTCGGATTACAACCCATTCATCAGGAGGCATTATGAACTACCCCAAAATCGCGTTGCGACTTTTTGTTCTCTTCATATTGTTCATTCAGGTTCAAACTGGTTTGGGTCAGAAAAAGCCCATTGCTAACGTCCTTTATGCGATCATCCAGGAGTCCGGAGGTGACGCAGCCATCAAGCAGTACCGTGACTTGAAGGCCAATCATGCTGATGAATACGATTTCAGCGAGCCCCAACTGAATCGGCTTGGCTACAAATTGATGGGCGAGACTAAGCATGATGCTGCCCTAAAAGTGTTTAAGTTGAACGTGGAAATGTTCCCAAATTCGCCGAACGTTTACGACAGCTTGGGAGAATGTTATCTCGTGACGGGCAGGCATGAGCGTGCCGCCAGGAATTACAAGAAGGCGTTGAAGATTCTGGCCGATACGGATATGCCTGCCAATCGGAAAAAATTTCTGGAAAACAACGCAAAAATGAAGCTGCTGGAAGCCGAAAACTTCGAGCCGAAAACGGCCGAAACGTTGAATTATGTCGCCTACTATGGCGGAGTTCCTGCCAGCAAGTGGGACATGAAAAACCTCGTGGAATTCCAAAAACAGCATCCCGAGGTTAAAATGAGTTACGATGGCAATAATCTATACTCCCGCCCTGTGCCGCACTCGGTGCCTGCCAAATTGGCCCCCGATTTCAAAGCCGATGTCATAAGCAGTTTCGTCGGTGGCGTTTACCGTGAGTTTGTCGAAAAGGACCGAATCGCCGACATCAGCAATTTGTGGAAAGAAGAAGGTTGGGACGACCAGTTTCCGGAAAGCTTTAAACGCATGGTCACGTACAAAGGCAAGCAATATTTTGTCCCGCAGGCGTTTCAGTTCAATCCCATCTTCTACCGCAAAGACATTTTTAAAAAACACGGCTGGCAACCACCCAAATCCTGGGATGACCTCCTGCAACTTTGTGATGAGATCAATGCCGCCGGGTATTCGCCATTCACGGTTTCGGCACAGGGTTGGCCGCCGCCCGTGGCGCGTTGGTTCACCATTTTGAACCTGCGCCTGAACGGCCCTGAATTTCACGAACAGGTCATGAGAGGCAAAGTGGCGTTCACGGATCCCAAAATCAAAAACGTGTTTCAATATTGGGCGCAACTTTTCGAACACAATGCATTTTCGGACAGCAGCGGTTGGAACAATTACCAAAAAGGCATTCAGGAGATCACCTCGGGGAAAGCCGTGATGTACAATCTGGGCGAGTGGCTCTATGAAAGCCTAAATGACGAGCAAAAAGAACTCTTCGATTTCTTCGCTGTTCCTGAGATCAATCCCGATGTGAAGCAAGCGGAAATCGTGCACACGTACGGAGCATTCATAGTGTCGAATTCACGGCATCCGCGGCAGGCCAGAGCGCTGCTGCGATTCCTGGGAAGTAAGGAATCCCAGCGCAGCAACGTCAAGGAACTGTCCCGAATTAATGCGAATGTGATGGTGGATCAGAAACACTATACGGATGTGCAGAGGCGACTGTTTGAGCACGTCAAGAACACCGAAATTCTCGTGCCTTTGTTTGAGTTCAATACCGAAGCCAAATTAGCGGAGGCAGGAATAAAGACATTTGTTGCTTTCTGGCGTCATCCCGAGAACGTCGATCAGATTCTGGAGGATTGGGAAGCCAAACGGCTGGAGATAAAGGCCAGTAATTAGTCTGAGCGAAAATGCCTGAAGCGGTCACTCCCGAGTGCTTTAAGCGGGAGTCTCGTGGCTAATTCAGGGAGATTGCGCTCAACACAATCTCGGATGAGATACTCGGTCGAGTTTTCGGTCAGACATCTAATCGACACACTTCGAAAACTTGACGTGTCATTCTGAAAGAATCTTTTTATTTGCCAGCACATTACCGAACTATTAACACCAACACTACTGTCAATGGTCGCATCATATGTCTACTGCCGAAACAGCGGTATTGCAATGGTTGAGACCTCTTGATACTTTCTCGAATGATTTTGACATAAAATTATTTTGACACTGTGAAAGAGCATACTTGGCAGCATCCTGAACTCATCCCCGCAACTCCTCTTAGCATCCGTCCGGCGATGACGGAAGCTACAACGTTAGCTTTAATCTACTTTCAAGTATTTTTTTAGTTGACAAAGTCTTAAAATTTTGCTATTGTGGTTTAATCATTTGGAGGAGGAAAAGGATCAGGTCTCCCCGTTGTTTCGATTCTAACTCCTTATTATGTTTTGTTCTAGATTCATGGAGGAATTTCGGGCCCATCCTTAGGGTTAGGTATGAATCAAAAGTCCAACATTTCTCCCGCGAGGTCTTAAATGCCAACTGACGCGAGAACAAGGGAATATAACTCGGTTATATTGGCAGCTCTGTTGCACGACATCGGCAAGTTTACGCAGCGAATTGATTCAAAGACTTATTTTAAACCTGGGGGTCACACCGCAAGGTCGCTTGAATTTATCGGAGATCTGCAATTTCGAAAGATTTTCGAAAATAAGGACTGGGTTGATTTTGATTTGGTCGCGACTCTGATCTCTCACCACCACTATAGATTCATAAAAGATGCGGTTGAAACTAATCATCTCCAGAAAAGGGAGCTTGCTTTAGCCAAATTGGTTTGTGATGCGGATTCTTTTTCAGCGGGTGAACGCCATATTGAATGTAGAAACGTGAAGTGCAAGTTTACGAGCGGCCGCTTGACTCAATTTTCACTCAGCTAACCTTAGGACCGGAGCGAGAGCAAATAAGTGAAAGGTATCGCTACACGCTCAATCCTCTTACTCCTTCTTCAGCATTCCCTGAGCATGAAAGAGAAAAAATCAAATTTGGTGAAAAGGAAGTTCTCGAGCTTCTCGCTCAGTTCAAAGAAGAATTGGAATACGTTGATGCTAATTCATTTGATGCGGTTTTTACAACACTTCTTTCTCTACTGGAAAAATATCTTTGGTGCCTTCCTTCTGCTACGATGAATAAAGGCGGAGAATTAATTTTAGCAGACATTTCTTTGTATGATCACCTCAAGACCACAAGTGCCATTGCAGCGTGCCTTTATAAATTCCATGAACATGAAATAGAAACATACTCTCAGGCTAATAAATATGGTTATAAACTTCGATTAGTCGGTGGTGAGATGTCCGGGATCCAAAACTATCTGTACAAAATTTCTGCCATTGGAGAAGGCGGTGTTGCCAAGCGGCTACGCAGCCGGTCCTTTTATATTACTGCACTTACCGAAATAATCATACTGCACATCTTAGATACGTTTGATTTGCCTCTTTCGTGTAACTTGTTTTCTACAGGAGGTAAGTTCTTAATTCTGGTCCCTAATTTGAAAAACGAAGTTGTGGACGTAGACATTGAGATGAAAGCTGTTGAGAGACAAATCCAGGCCTGGCTTTGGGAGAACTTTAATGGCGAAATTCACCTGACCCTCGACTGGCAAGAGGACAAAATGACGGGGAAGGATTTGAATATCACCCGTTTTCATAATGTGGCTGAACGTGTATATCACAATCTAGCTTCAAAAGAAAAACAGCAATTGAAATCGCTTTTTCAAAATTCGGGGTCGTGGCAAACCAATTCTTTTATCAGGAAAATAGATTTAAAGAACGTGAGTGTCGAGTCTGCACCAGTTTTCCGGCTGAATTTTCGGAGTTTGATGTTGACAATAGAATGGAACGTACGGAAGAAAATCTGGAAAAGAAATTTTGTGGAAAGTGCGTTCTTGACAAAAAAATTGGCCAACGACTGGTGAATACGAAATATTTCGCTTATGGCCGAACAGTTCAAACCAGCGTAAGAAAAGATAATGTGATTTGGTTCTTTGAAAATGGTGAAATTGATAATAAAGCAAGCCGCTATTTCGTGGAGGTGCTTAGTCCAAAAGAAAAAGGAGCATTTAGTTCGGAAGATTACTTTTTCTTCCAAACGGTTCATACAGGTGCTTTTCTTGAAAAGGGGAAGACTACAAAAGGGCGTGGAATAAGACACAGATTCTTAGCTAATCACATACCCAAATTAGATGGATTGGAACTTGACGACAAGAGAATAATTGATCGAAAAAATTCTGAACTGGAAGATGAATCCGATTGGGAGAAAGAGGTTTTAACTTTTCGAGGGATCAGTTGGTTATCAAAGTGGCTTCCTGAAGACGCAAGAGATCAAAATGGCTATCGAGGAGCTGAACTGTTGGGAATTCTCAGGGCAGACATCGACAATCTCGGCTTCTTGTTCAGTTCTGGTTTTAAGAAAACGGCAGTTGAGAAAAACAAGGAAGTCGATAATGTTACAGTTTCCCGATATTTAACGTTTAGTCGGATGGTCGATACATTTTTTTCAGGATGGGTGAATGAAATTCTGTCAAGCCACGAAGAATTTAAGGCGATCTATACGGTTTACTCAGGTGGAGATGATTTATTCATTGTAGGCCCTTGGGAAAGAGTCATTAAATTTGCTATCCATTTAAATGACAAGTTTAGGGAATTTACTTGTGACAACAAGCGAAACATTTCGTTGTCTGCTGGAATTGCGGTTGTTAAACCGCATTATCCGATTTCCTCAGGTGCCGAGCAAGCAAAGGTATTGTTAGAATTGGCTAGGCAGTCTGGTAAAGACAGCATTGCTTTATTCGGAACAATTGTGAAATGGGACGAACTGAGTCCCTTAACTGAATTTTTTGAATTTCTTGATGAGAAATTACACGACGATCATTCCGGAATTACATTTGGATTTGTCAATCGATTGCTGCGTTATCATAGAATGTATACAAAAGTTAAGTTCGAAGGGCGTGTAGAGGACATAAAGTATCTGCCGCTCCTGAATTATGACATCGGGCGAAACATCATAAAGCGTGATAGAGAGGGCCAAATATCAAATCTAGATGAACTGGAAAAACTCAATATTCTTAGAGAATGTCCACCTCGGGAAAGATTCATGAGTAGCTTAAAAATACCCATTTTTTGGACTTTGTATAGAAATAGAAAATAAAACAAGGAGACCAAAATGCAAAACTATTTCTATCAAGATCAACAGCGGAAAATTATTAAGGCGGAGTTGCTGAGCACAGAGGCGCAACGACTCGCTAAGGGGTTTCTCTATTTTAAGAATAAGCAAGGTGAACAGGAGCTCAGACCCAAAAAAAAGCGAAAGGTTTCTGATATTAGACTTACCTCCAGTCAAATCCGCAAGTTTTTCAATGAAGTCAAGCACCTGCAATCCCTTTGCGAAGCTAGAGGCTTTGAGTGGGTTGAACCACTACTAAAAATGTTGAAAGCTAAGACAGCTTACGCAGCAAATCCTAACTCTCAAAAGATTCCTAAGGTATTTAAAAAATTCATTGATGATTGTATAGATAATATTCATAGTCCTGACGATTTAGAGGCTTTTGTAAAACACTTTGAAGCTGTTGTTGGATACTTTTACGGTGAGGGAGTTAAAGAATGAAATTCGAAAAATTTAAAGAAATTGAAGGCCAAATCGAAGTGATTACCGGTCTGCACATTGGCAGCAATGTGGAACAGATTGAAATCGGGGGGTTAGATAATCCTGTTATTAGGCATCTTCTAACCAAAGAGCCTTATATCCCGGGTTCTTCATTAAAGGGTAGAATGAGAGCATTATTGGAATGGCGATTGGGCAAAGTGGAACAGAACGGAGCTGTCTACCAATGGTGTAAAAACAACGACTGTCCCATTTGTCGCATCTTTGGTACAAGCGCAGATGCGGCAAAAATAGGTCCGACACGACTAATTGTCCGAGATGCCTATCTCACTGAAGAATTCAAGAAAGACAAATTGGAAGAGCGGGGTATGATATTGGAAGACTTGACCGAAGAAAAATGGGAGAACAGCATCAATAGACTGACGGCATCAGCGAATCCGAGGCCACTTGAAAGGGTGATACCGACGGTTAAATTCCAATGGGTGCGGCTCTTTTGATACGACTCCTTATGCCGCCATTTTATAAGCGATTCGTTCATAGAAAGGATAGTTTTTTTGGCGTTCCTGGCGCTTGTGGAAGCTGAAGTATTCTTCGAAATCGTTGCTTGCGATAATGGCACGGAGTTTGATTACAGCCTCAGCTCCCTGTAATCCCCAGCGGGCTCCGGTAATATCCATTCTATCCTTTATCAGATAGCGACAAGCCCCCTCAATGACGCCTGTGGCGATGGGGTAGCCTGCTGCCAGATAGTTGTCGTAGTGAAGATAGTTTTTGTACTTCAGTAAGTAATCAGAACACTTGTCTGCGTTTTTGCGTTCTTTGGAATTTAGATTCCGTTTAGTACTGCTGCGACGAATTCCTGCGGCTACCTGACTGGCTTTTCCAGCGAGTATTTTGAGGGCACGTTCTTTCACCCAGTCTTCCGCCTCTTGACTGGACTCATCGAAGAAGCAGTAAGCCGCCTTCCATAGATATTCGAGGACATGGATGAAGTCCAGGACGATAGTAGCCTTTATGTTTTGCTTTTTTATTACTTGTCGCAGTGTTTTCAGCTGGACCGGTTGTCCATCCACAAGCACGGCCCACTGTCGCTTTTGCTTTGGGTCACGACGCCGGGCCTCGGAGAACATCTGTTCGATGACTTCACGAGGCGATTTTTCAACCGAAGCCCAGACTCGTTTGTTAACGGGTTTGGGCGGTTGAGAATTCTCTTCTTTACTACCAATGATGCTATCGGCAGAACGAATATGAGGAGCGATATCATAGACCGAGGCGACTGTTGCCATGCGCTTACCATTGCGTTTCTCACCTCTGCTGAGCCGGGTTTGCTTCTTATGCTTGCTGGATTTTGCTGCTTTTTGCGTAGCAGGCCGTAAATCCTCCTGGCGCATCACAACACCTTTGCCATCGCAAGTCAATGTTAATAAGTCAGAGGTATTGGAGTCCTCGCCTTGCCGCAATTCGTAGAATGCATCGAAATCCTGACTTAAATGACGCGTGATATTTTCTACCTGACGTTTGGCGACACTGGTGCCGGTATTCCTCGATATACTCTCTGAGGCTTTATCAAATGACTGCTCGGAAACAGCAAACGCGGTCTGGCGACGCAGACCATCGGAATATTGGTCTCGTGATAGATTTAATTGGGCGTCTTGAGGAAAAATGCTATTAGCGCCACCATCACTGTAGCTTTTTCGGTGCGCTCTGACTTTGCCAAAAATAGTATTGAGTTGTCGTGAGCAATTCTTGCGTTTATGGGTATGTTCACGACTCCCATGTTGCACAGAGTCAAAATCCGGTTCTTGACGGGTTCGCTGGTCAAGATGGCCCTGCAAAACAAGCCGCATCACTTCATAGCCGTCTTTGTGAATGAGTTGTTCAACTTCGCCATGTTCGGCCTGAAGCCATTTTTGAGTACATAGCACATCGATCAAACCGTTGAGAAGATTTCTTGCTTGAAAAAATGGATCATGAATTTTAAAATTTGTATCTTTCATCGCAAAGGGACCTCCTTTTCGTGCACTTATGTTAATTGTCTATTCATAAGTACGGAATTCAGGTCCCTTTTTCAATCAAAAAATATCACGTAATGTCTTGTTCCTTATAATGCTTGGGGAGTCGTATTGATCGATCCCCACCCAATTCCAATTAAAAATCATTTATAGAGCATTTGAGGACATAGAGGGATGTAAGTCAACCGATGAGGTCTTGTTTCCATATGTCTTGGACGCTCTAAAGCTTGTCCAACAGGATTCTTTGGGAGGCTCGACCAGTCGTGGCTGCGGTAAAGTAGAATTTTCTATCCGAGTAAATGGTTCACTTAAAGAACTTGAACAAGTCAGACCCGAGGAAATAGAATGGAGAACTATCAAAGTTACCGCCTGACGCTCACGTGCAAGTCTCCGTTTATTACCCCGTTACAATCCGATACGTTGTTTGGCCATATCTGTTGGGCATTGCTACATTTGCTTTCAAAAAACGATTTGGAGAAATTTCTTGCAGCCTATGAAACGGAACCACCTTTATTGATTAGCGAGGGCTTTCCAAAAGGGATGCTGCCAAAGCCTGTTTGGAAGCCCATCCCCAAACAAGAAGCTATCGAGATATTCAAGACCAGGAACCTCGATACCTTCAGCGGAGCAACTTATTTCAAGTCGATTAGGAGAATATCTTTGATTCCTTACAGACTTTTTGACCAACTCAAAGAGACACTTTCAAGCCGAAACATTTTTTCCGCGCTTCTTGATTATCTTGTTGAAAGCAATGCTAATCAAAAAAATGAACAGGAGATTTTGAGCACAACTTATCACAACACAATTAATCGATTAACTGGAACGGTGATCGAAGGATTGTATACAGTCGAAGAAACATTCCGCGGTGAGGACTTTCAGTTTGAAGTCTATCTTCGGTCGAAGTCATTATCAAAATCTGAGCTCCAAAGTATTCTTCAGTACATATCATTATCCGGCTTTGGAAAAGATAAATCTACTGGAAGGGGTCATTTCGAATTTGATGAACAAGATTTGGTCGAATTCAATATTGAAGATGCGGACAATGCTAATGGTTTTGTGACGCTTTCCTCTTATGTGCCAGATTCGGAAGCACCTTTGAATGGCCATTATGATTTACTGATTAAATACCCAAAGTTGGCAGGCGACTTTGAAACCGCTTTTGACAACGTTTCCTCCCCGTTTAAACACCCTGTTGCCATGATGCGCAGCGGGGCTGTCTTTCACAGTTATGAACGAAATCGTCCTTATGGAGCGCTTGTTGCCGGCGTGCACAAGCAAAACAATTCAATTATGCAATATGGTTTGGCTTTTCCGGTGGGTGTGCAAATAGAGGAGTGACTCAATTGTCTATTTTTGAAATACGTGGCGAAATCTTATCGCCGATTCACATCGGTGCAGGCAGGGAACTGGAGCCTTTTGATTATATCATCTCAGATGGTAAGTTTTATCGGGTTTCCCTAGAGGAATTCATCAAAGGGTTGGCTCCTAAAGAAAGAAAGGAGTTCAATCAGTTCGTAGAAAATGGAAAATTGAATGAATTGAGAAAATTTCTTGCCTCACATCCCACAAGTAAGACTGTCGCCATCTATTCAACACGCGTTTCGAAAAGCGTTGAAACTTTATACACTTCAAAGTTGGACCAAATCGAGAATCAACTTCTCATTAGTCCGTTTATTCGTACTGAGGGGGAGAAAAGAATCTTGATTCCGGGAAGTTCCATTAAAGGCGCCATTAGAACAGCGGTGATCAGTGAATTGGCCAATGAGAAGAAAATCAAACCACCCAAGCCATTCAGCCGACAGTTTTGGCAATTTGAATCGCAGGTTCTGGGACACAACAATGCTAAGAACGATCCCTTTCGAGCCTTAAAGGTAGAAGACGTGTACTTAGATAATGGTTCAACCATTGTCTCGGAAATCAAAAACATGAGCAAAGACAAACGGGGTAATTTAAAGCCCAATAATCTACAAATGATTCACGAAACAACTTTTTCCTATGTTTCCGGTAAAGAAGTAACGTTCATAGCTCAAGTGAAACTCGATGAGCAACTAATTAAGAGGGGAGTACTCAGTCTGGGGCTCAATATTGACCGAATTCGTCAATCCTGTTCTCGCTTTTACCATCAGAAGTTGGAAATGGAACATGATAAATTCTTTTTAGGAAGTTCCGTGGACGAAGCTTCGACAATGCTATTGAATATGGATCTGGAGGAAGATTCGTTCTTGTTAAGGATCGGCCGGTTTTCAGGCGTAGAGAGCGTAACATTAGATGAATATCGAAATCCACAACCACCAGGGCGAAATCGTGGCTGGGGCAATTCACGCAACATCGCAGATGGCAAGTTTCCTATGGGTTGGGTGAAGATCGCCATCTCAGAGTTTTGATGGTGAGAGGAAAGCAGCGATGAAATTTGTTTATATCTTGTTAGGCCTGATTATTTTTGGAGGCGTTGCGTATGTATCCTGGTTTAGTGGCAATCGAATTCAGAATGCCCTGCTTCTGAAACTTAACAATGCTGGCTCTGTATTAGGATATTTTCTATCGTGTATGACAGTCACCTTAGCTGTTATTGCATGGATTAGGAGACAAGATATACGCAATTGGCTAAGACGCTCGAAATTCGAGGGCGTAGGAGAACCCTTCGATGTCCCTGTGGAAAAAGTGGTCGCAACCGTTATTCCGATTAGCCGCCGTGAGCAGCCGGAATGGATTTTACGTTGGCTGACCCCAAACACGTATCCTTAGTTTATTCAGAGTATAGCCGTGAAGTAGCAAGGGAACTCGCAGAAACATTTTCAGGGCAACCATTTAACATCCAGTTTTTCCCTGATGCAAATGCTATGAGTCAGAATCGGCTTAAACTCGAGGACGTTGATAAACCCGAAGCATGCAAAGCTCTGGTGAAAGAACATCTGCGGAGATTTGCTAAAGAAAGTATTCCGCCTACGCTGACTTTCGTCGATACAACAGGCGGCAAGGTGCCAATGTCCATCGGTGCCTTCCAGGCGGCAGAAGAAATCGGAGTCTCTTCGATCTATGTGGTAGGCAAGGAAAATGGATTTATCAAAGATCCGGGAAAACGCGAACACGGGTATCCGGTTTTTATCAGTGACCATACAGACTCTTTGTGATGTCCACAGCTTTGGACAATTGTGGAAATTGACCTGAAGCTGTAGGAGGGATGTCTGAGAGAGGGAGAGTGGGAGACCACGACGGAGCAGCGATTGGGGTGAGGGCATGAGCGGATGATTTTTCACCCCCTCTCCTTTTGATCCTTTATATCCTTACATCTCTTCGAATCATAGAATTGGCACCGCACGAGACTATGAGGCATACGAGTGCTTTTTCTAGCCAGCCGAACACCTCTTTTAGTACACAGGATTCTGAGAATCCGTTTAGATTGCTGAGGAAAATAAATCTCGAGTCCTCTTCTGAGGAAGCTCTTCTCTCAAACATAAGGAGTATGGCCATTACGGAGATAGGAAAAGTTATTGTCAGTCATCGGGGCGGAACCAGGATCAGCATTTTTGCTCTGGAAGACGGGAAGCACATTAAGACGATGTCTGATGAAGACTTCTATGGACCAGAAATGAACAATACTCGTGCTTGTGAAAGGATTGTCCCAATAAGTAAAACTTTAGTTATTCTCTTGTTCTCAGGGTTTATTAACCAGTTTGTCATTTACGACCTAGAAAAGGATAATTATCAACTTGTGGCCTTTGAACGCATCGACCGTAAGAAATCACATGCAGTTCGTGCTATTTCCGGATCTCATGAATCTCGAATACTCCTATTAGAGCACCCACGAATTACTCATGGTCAAAAAGGTGAACCCAAGATCGTCTTTTTCAATGATGCCCAAAGAACAGGCGAGTTCAAAGTATTTTCAGAATTAGAATCGCCGATTTTGTCGGAGTATTTTGCCGACTGGGATCAGATACGCGTTCTAAGCGATGGAAGCATTTGTGCTTCGAAAGCTGTTTCAGATAGAATATACAGATATGATGCACAGGGAAAGCCTTTGCAAGCTTTTACTTATCCTAGCGGTATCTTAAAGATTTTCAAAGAAGAGAATTCCGGCCCGTTAGATTTCGACAAACGTGAAACGATTGCTAATTAACTAAATGCTTGCAAAGCTATGTAGAATTACGTATTTTTTTAAATACGCAAAAGTTTGGTGTTATAAAGAGCATGATCGATACTCTGAAAATCTTTGAAGAGTTACAAAAGACGCTCGAACCTTCGGCCGCCAGGACCATCGCCAATATCTTTTCCACGATGTATGCCGACCTGCAAAATACGGTCACCAAAACCGAGTTCAATGAGCTTAAGGAAGTTGTTCATGACCTGGCCGAGGCTCAGAAAAGAACCGAGTCCCGTGTAGGTGAACTGGCGGAAAGAGTTGAGGAGCTGGCCGAAGCGCAGATGCGGACTGAGGCTCGTGTTGAGGAGTTGGCCGAAGCGCAGAAGCGAACCGAAGACGAACTCCACACACTTATTAAGGATCATAAAGAGACCAGAAAGCAGTTGGGCGGACTCACGACGGCGGTTGGGTATACTCTTGAAAACGAGGCGTTTAAGGCCTTGCCTGCTTTGCTTAAAAAGGACTACGGTCTTTTGCTGCAAGAAAGACTGAAGCACAGGTATGTCAAAGACAGAAAAGGCGAATATATCGAAATCAACATCATCGGCTCTGCTTCGCAAAATGGTCGCACCGTAACCATCGTGGGTGAAAGTAAGAGCCAACTCTCCAAGAAAGGAATCGATGCCTTCCTGCGACGAAAAGTCAATCGTCTATCGGGTCTCTATGAGCATATCTTTCCTTTGCTGATTACCCACATGACCACCAGTCCTGATGTGGAAAGCTATGCTAAAGAAAAGGGCATTGCTTTGTATTATTCGTTCGATTTTTAGTGCCTCCAATGGAACAATCAATCAACAGTCACCCTTGCATCGTGCACTAGGGTATAATGCCCGGAGGTGATCACCATCTCCCCCGGCTTCAGCCCGAAAGTCGAGTCGAGAATTTCCGCAAACTCTTCATTCTCCAGTCCCGTCTCCACGTAGCACCATTTCGCCAGACCATCCCGGATGATGAACACCAATTTGCGCTGATCGCGGACGAGAATGGCCTCTTTCGGCACCAAAAAGCGGTCTTTGAAAATCTGTGCCTCCAACTTGGCGTAAGCGAACATCCCGGGCAAAATGCGTTTGTCGGGATTCTCCAGCCGCACGGTCACTTTCGTGGTCTTGGTCTCCGGGTCGACCATGGGGTTGATGTGCACCACCCGGCCGTGGAACGTTTCGCCGGGGTAAGCCGGAAAAGTCACCTCGGCCATGCGCCCCTGCCGTACTAGCCGATTTCGCTCTCAGTACTTGCACCTCCACCTCGATCTGCGACAGGTCCACCAGCTTGAAACATTCCTTGCCGGCAGAAACCTGCTCGCCCTGCTCCACCTGCAAGTCTGCTACGTACCCCGAAAACGGCGCGCGGACCTCGGTGTAACTCAGGTTCAGTTCTGCTCGCTGCACGGCCACTGCCGCGGCGGTCAAGCCGCTTTTATGGCGCATAATCTCCTCCCGCTTTTTCCCGGCCAGCACCTGCGCAGTCTCATAGTCCAGCTTGGCCTGCAAAAATGCCTGCTCCGAAATCTCCCCACGCTCAAATTTCTTCTGTGACTTATCTAAATACGATTTCCCTTTCTTTGAGCTGTCGGCGTTTATTCCATCTTCCATCTTCTGTCTTCTATCTTCGCTTGCGATGTATCCGTTATTCCCGCGGATTCAAATTGGATCTAAATCGGTCGGGAGTTCAGCGGACAAGGTGGGGCTGCTGAACGTTT
>JAABYK010000365.1:14452-15057 GCA_011775825.1 Candidatus Zhuqueibacterota bacterium
GGTAGAAGGCTTTTGAGCGAGACGGAGTGGCTTGTACAAAAGGTGAATTTTACGACTGCTTAGTGCATGAAATGTTAGCAGAGACGGCTTATTGATAGCTATTTGCTCTTTAAAGCTTTTTCAACAATCTTTACAAATTCATCAAATTTTTTGGGGTCATATCCTAATGCGTTATGAATAATCTTACCATCAGTGCCTATTATATAAATTGTCGGTAAGGCGCTCAGCGAATATTCTTCTGTTATCTTTTCTCCGTTTAACAATAGTTGGTAGGTCAACTGTTTCTCAGTCATGAGTTTTACTGGATCACCCCGTTCCCATGTGCTAATGCCAAAAACTTTTACCCCCTCTTTTTCGAATTGCTCATGTAACTCTTGAAGTTTAGGCATAGCAGCTAAACAAGGTTGGCACCAAGTTGCGCAAAAATCGAGAATAACAACCTGCCCTTTAAAATCCGATAGCTTCCATTTCTTTCCATTTGGATCAGATAACGTCCAATCGGGCGCTGGCACACCGGCTGCTAAAGGAATTCTCCATGCCTTAATCTCGTAACCTGTTGGTGGAGGTACTATGCAAATCCATGGAGTGCGCCTTGACGCCAAAAA
>JAABYK010000365.1:15120-35095 GCA_011775825.1 Candidatus Zhuqueibacterota bacterium
AAAAGCAGTTTTGATTCTGATATGGGTGTAGAACCGGACCTGCTGTTTGCGCTTTTGGGCATCTCTTTGGAACTCCTTGGCGGTCCGCAGGACAATAGACAAAAGACGGTCGTTAACAAGCCCCCCAATAACCACTGGACCGGCGCTCTTAGAACAGTGCGATATGTTCGTTCTCCGAGGCAGAAGAAGAATATAATCATGCTTCCTGCGTACTGGGAAGAGTTCCAGCAATATTATTTTTCAGACGATTTATGGCTTCATTACGACGGGGATTCAGCGCAGTTTGTGAGGTGGTTCAGAAGGCAGTACCCAGTAGCTTACGCAAAGCTTTTTCAAGATAAGAATGGTTTACCAATTTGTGGAGGATGGCAGCGCAAGTATCCAAGGGGCAAGATATTTCGGGGGTTGACACAAGTAGGATCGAGAGACTGACGTTTTCACTAGTTCACGTAATCAGGTCGTTGTTTAACTTTACTAAACTTCCAAAGTTTAGTAAAGTTTTAGTGCCAGCCTGGCTCAATTAGAAAACACCAACTTAATTCCAGGCAATTAAGCTGGTTTCATTCTCAATTGTGTGACAATTGTCCGTTTGCATAATAATAAGTCTCCCGTCCCGGTCCATCAGGACGGGTCATCACTCATCGCTTCCGTCTTTCGGGGCACTCCACTAAACGTTTACTCTGTCGTAGTCAGCTTTGCTCACGAACTTTGTCAAGTTTCGTCCGTCCGGGGTTTTGCCTTTCAATGCATACCGCTCCTTGCCCGGTTCTCCATAAACCACTTTCTCTGTAACTTCAGCCTCAACTTTTTGGCGCATCTTGACATCGTAAAACGTAGCCTTCATAAGACTCCTCCTTTCTAAGACTGTTGCTTCAATGAAGCGTGTGCAAAAGAAGTTTGTTAAATTATATTAAAACAATCAGTTGAGGCGAAATTAGCAATATTTATTGCTATTGTCAAGGTTTTTTATGCACAATGCCCAAAATTGTTCGAAGAGGAGACCTTACCGAATTCAGATAATATCAGCTAAGCAATTACGAAGAAGTTCGGGAGTTAATCAAACTTAGACTAGTAAAAACAAAAACTTAAGAGGNNNGGGTAGGCTTTAATTTTGCATGGCTTGATCGAGCCGTACTCGCACCTTCATGCTCAAATCAGGAGGCGCCTTTACGTGTTTGACTTTCGTCGCAAGCAGGGCTTTGATTTGACGCTGAATTTCGAGCATTTTTTGGCAGAACGCACATTTCTCCAAATGCCTCGAGATGCGGCGTCGAAGCCACCATCCTTTCAATTCGTCGTCGACCCATGCAGCTAAATATTTGTCCGCTTTTTTGCAGTTCATGTCAATTGCCACTCGTACTTTGATAATTTTGTCCTTCCGTCAATTTCTCAGTAATAATAATAACAAAGTGTGGAAATTTATTCCCTGCAATTGGCCCGGAATTGCACGTATCAGAAATTGAACCGATGCAATCATTTAGCCAAGAAGGCGCGCCTCAGGGCTCCATCAAAATGCAACAACGTCGCCGACCTGGATGCCGTAATCCTCAAACCAACCCGCGTTCACTTCCAGGGCGTAGAGTGCGGGCGCTGTTGAAATGTACTGTTTGCTTTCATCCAGAGGCTCCATGCGCTGGATATCCACAATGATGCCTTTGTTATTTATGAACGCGATGTCTAAGGGGATAAAGGTGTTGCGCATCCAGAACGACAGAATTCGCTGCTCGGAAAAAACGAACAGCATGCCTTCGTCCCTGGCCATGTCCTCGCGGTACATCAGGCCGTGAGTTCGGGTTTCCGCATCCTGGGCGATTTCGACCTTTAACGGCACGCCGTCGATGGTGATGGTGTGCAAATTTCGATTGTCCGATTCCTCCTCAGATTCGGTTTGGTGGGTTTGATTTTGCGGCTGCTGATTGTTCCTCTCACAACCGCTCAATATGAAAATAAACGACAAGATCAGAATGACGTATTTCATGGTTTGGTTCCCGTTTGAACCTATCGACCAAAATGGGTTAAGCACGACTCGATAGCACAAGCTAAGCAACATTGTGTTTTTTTTAGCTACTGATGAGACTGATGAAACGTAACATTTTAGCCATCTGAATAGGAGCCTCCGAAAGCGGGGGTTTGGAGCGCAAAAGTCAGCGAAGCGTACTTTTACCGTATATACACTGCGCATTGCAAAAATACGTTCGCTTCGCTCACTGATTTTTGCACTCCACTCGTTCAGATAGCTAAACAATTACGATGAAACACGGAATTGGCTTTCAATTTTTTAAAACAAATTCTCTTGCAATTGCTCGAAGGTGTTCTGCAAATTGTTTTCATAACAAACTAATCAAATGTCCGTGAAATCCGTGTGCATCCGTGACTCAAACTTCAGGAGCCTTTGGCTCCGGCTTTAGCCGCGTTGAGTATTTCCGTGGCTTCTTTTTACTGCTTACTCTCAACTAACCTCTAACTAACGCGTTGTCATTTCGGCCTTTTTGGTTTTTCCGGTGTCAACCTTCACTGCTGGTATTGCTTTTTCATGTACCAGCTCGTTAAAAGCGGGCAAGTCCGTTTCCAAAACGGTGCGCAATTTGGTCAGTTCCGCGTCGATCCTTGCCGTCAATTCCTTTTTGACAGCCAGGGCCTGCTCCGTGGGTCGGTAGTCGCCCATGGCAGCCGTTCTGGCCAGCGCGGCCAACTTGTTATTTAAACGAATCGGGAAGTTTAACGGATCCTGACGACTCTCGTTTTTTGTTTGATAAAGGGTCTCTTCGATTTGGGTGATTTTCTTGATCAGCTCTTCGCCGGACTCCTTAATTCTTTCCGCACCCTCTTGCTCTGCAAGTTTGCTGATGACATCCTTGATCTGACTCCGCATCTGTCGGATTTGCTTAATGCCTCGATGTGTTTCGGTGAGCTTATCCCGAATGGCGATCAGGAAGTCGAACTGCGCGTGCAAATCCGCTCGTGTGGATCTGGAACGCGGGTCCTTTAAAATCTCAAACGCCACATCGCTCGAATCATCCCCGACCATCAGGCGTGCTTGAAAGGTGCCGGGAGCGGCTTTGGGTCCGGTGACGCTGCCCGCCCACATGATCAGGTTTTTGAATTTTTCCGCATCGGCGTAGCGCATATCCCACCTAAATCGATTCATGCCTTTTTCGATGGGCAATAGCTCATCCTTTTCTTCCGCTTTCGGTGTGAAGGTCTTGATTGGGTTGCCATTGTCTTCCAGGATTTTAAGCGCAACGGCGCTGCTGTCCGGAGCGTCCTGAAAATAGTAATGAATCATCACGCCGTTTGGGAGATTCTGACCCGCTGTTTTGCTCTCCCTGGCGCGCCCGCGCAGCCGATAGCTCGCCCGCGGTTCATACAACCAAAACTCACTCTTTGCCACGTCTTCGGACAACTGATGCAACGGCGTCAAATCGTCGAGAACCCAAAAGGAGCGGCCTTGTGTGGCCACGATGAGGTCGTTTTCTTTGAGGGCCAGGTCTGTGATAGGAACCACCGGCAGATTCAATTGGAAGGGCTGCCAATGCTCGCCGTCGTCAAAGGAAAGGTACATGCCGCTTTCGGTGCCAGCGTAGAGCAAGCCCTGCCGTTGGGGATCGGCGCCCACAACGCGTGTGAAATGCTGGTCGTCGATGCCTTTGGTGATTTTTTTCCAGCTTTTTCCGTAGTCGGTTGTTTTGTAAAGAGATGGCCGAAAGTCGTCCCATTTGTACATGGTCGCCGCCACATACAAGCCGCCCGGCTCGAAGGGATGCGCTTCGATGCTGTTGATTTGAATCCACTCCGGCATGATCTTCTTTGGCGGTGTGACATTCTCCCAGGTTTTGCCGCCATCGCGGGTCAAGTGAATCAGACCGTCATCCGAGCCCGTCCAAATGACGCCCGGTTCGTGGAGACTTTCCGCGACCGTGAAAATCGTGCAGTAGTACTCCACGCCCGTGTTATCTTTGGTGATCGGTCCGCCGGAAGGTCCCAACTTCGTGCTGTCGTTGCGGGTCAAATCGGGACTGATGGCCTCCCAACTCTCTCCGCCGTTGGTTGTTTTAAAAAGGACATTGCCGGCGGTATAAAGCGTGTTTGGATCGTACCGTGAAAACAAGATTGGGAAATTCCATTGAAACCGATATTTCATGCCCTCCGCTCCGTGCCCCATTGGGTTATCCGGCCAGACATTGATACTCCGGAATTCGTGAGTTTCATGATTGAGTCGCATCAGAAACCCGCCGTAGGAACCGCCATACACGATGTCGGGATTTACGGGATGCGGGGCGAGCCAGCCGCTTTCGCCGCCCGCAGTAGGCTCCCAATCGCGCTCATCGATCGTCCTGCCACTTGATCGATGCAAGATACGCACGGTGGAGTTGTCCTGCTGCGCACCGTAGATGCGGTACGGAAAATGATTGTCTGTGGTCACGCGGTAAAACTGCGCCGTCGGTTGATTGTGGTACGTCGTCCAGCTTTCACCGCCATTAAATGTGATCTGTGCGCCGCCATCATCGCCAAGGATCATGCAATGGGAGTTTTCGGGGGCGATCCACAAATCGTGATGATCACCGTGCGGCGTTCGGATGCTCTCGAATGTCTTGCCGCCATCTTTGGAACGCCAAAAACGCACATTCAGAACATAGACCCTATCCTCGTTTTGGGTGTCCGCATAGATGCGCGTGTAGTACCAGGCGCGCTGTCGCAGTTTGCGTTCCTCGTTGACTTTGCGCCACGTCTCACCGCCGTCTTCGGAACGGAACACACCGCCATGTTTGGCTTCGATGATGGCCCAGATGCGATTTGGGTTGACCGGCGAGATGGTCAACCCGCTGATGCCGATGACGCCCTGTGGCAGCCCTTCGTTGCTTGTGATTTCCTCCCAGGTATCCCCGCCGTCCGTGGATTTCCAAATACTCGAACCCGTGCCGCCGCTCTCCAGACTGTAAGGCGTGCGTTTGATGCGCCAAAAGCTGGCAAACAAGATGCGCGGGTTTGTGGGATCCATGGCGAGGTCCACCGCTCCCGCTTCGTTGCTAACGAACAGGATGCGCTCCCAGTTTTGGCCGCCGTCGCGACTACGGTAGACGCCGCGTTCTTCATTAGGACCGAACAGGTGACCCAAAACCGCGGCGTACACCAAATCCGGATTCTTGGGATGAATGCGAATGCGCGGAATGTGGCGGGAATCCTGCAAACCCATCTGTTTCCAGGTTTTGCCGGCATCAGTCGATTTCCACATGCCGTATCCGTGCGAAACGTTGCCGCGCACGGTTTTCTCACCGCCGCCCACATAAATGACGTTGGGGTCCCATTCGCTCACGGCCACCGCACCGATTGAACCGCCAAAGAATCCGTCGGAAATGTTCTCCCACGTTTTGCCGCCGTTGTCGGTTTTCCAAACGCCACCACCGGTACCACCGAAATAGTAGGTCATGGGATCGTCGGGCACCCCGGCCACTGCGGCTGACCTGCCGCCGCGGTACGGTCCGATATCACGATACTCAAGCGCGTTGTAGAGCGATTCATCGTAGGTGATCTGCTCTTGCCCATAACTGTCCGGAACCCAGAACAGAGCTACGGCTAAAATGAGGACGCACATCATGATTGTGCGTTTCTGCAGCGAGCGTTGTGTTTGCATGGTTTCTCTCCTCCTGTTTTGATTTTACCACCGAACACTTTTCAAACAAAACAGAAAAACCAAAGACTTTTGGGACACAGAATTTCACTGATTCGCGCTGACTGTTCTAATTTTTAGTTAATTTGAGTAAGTAAAATAATCCAAAATCTGCGTCATCAGTGTCAATCTGTGTCCAAAATAAAAAGTGTCCGGTAGCAAAGTTTTGCTTTGCGACTATGTTTCAAACGATCTTTTGCCAATAAGTCCAATTAAGTCCCAACATCACTCCTCCATCCGAATCGGCTCGTACTCATCGAAAAATGAAATGTTCAACGCATCCACCGTTTGCTGGTACTGCGGCCATTCGGTATCAAAGAACGCGTTTACTTCCACCAAAGCGGCCTGCAACGCCGCTTCAGCTTGTTCAATAGCGATCCGAGCCGGCTCACCGGCGGAGTCCCAGGAAGAGCGAACATAAAAGGACGCTATCCTCAGTTTGGCACTCACGATTTCCGGATCGCGCCGAATCCCTTGCACGTCGCGTGGATTGATGAGTTCAACCAGCGATTTGATGGAATCCTTCAGCGCTTTGCCCTTTTTCATCAGTTCTTTGGCCGCTTCTTCCTCGCGATCCTTCAGTCGTTTTGAGACCATGCCGATCGTCTCTCTGGCATCTCGCAACCGATCGACGGCTTCAGTGGCGAGCCGAGTATCTTCTTGCAAACGCTCAATCATCTCCTCTCTGACCTGCAGTTTGGACTTGGAAACCTCAATCCGCGGATCGAGCGAGACGTTTACGCTCGCCGAATCCACTTGCTCCGCATGACTGATCCTCACAGTATACGTCCCCGGCAAAACCTGCGGACCTCTCGGCTCAGGTGCACCGGGCTTGGGCTTCGACTCTGTTGGGGAACGCACTCCTTTTCGTCTCAATCCCCAGGTTGTCCGGTTAACGCCGGGCTTGGCCTCGGCTTTCAAAGTACGAATCACGTCACCGTTGGCATCGAGGACTTCAGTCGTGACACTGTCAGCCTTGGTCTCCTCCACATCGTTTGCGTTTTCCTCATTTGCCGATTCCTCTGGCTCTGTCTCTTTTTGCGGATTGAAGACATACGTAATCATGGCGCCGTATGGCTGGTTTTCTCCGGAGAATTTCCCCTCGGCTGCGAATCGCGTGCCTGCGGCCTGTTTGCGAATGGCCAGCACCGCATCCGGGATGTCAAACACATGCAGCGGCTTTTCCAGCACATCGACGCCTTCACGGGCCAACGCTCGCAGCGGACGAATGTCATCGAGGATATACGCCGATCGCCCAAATGTTCCCACCACCAGATCGTGTTCTCGCGGATGGATGACCAGGTCCATACTCGAGACGGTTGGGTAGCCGGACGTCCATTTCGACCAATTTTCGCCGGCGTCGATGCTGACATACAGGCCGAATTCCGTGCCAAGGAACATCAGTCGAGGCTCCTCCATGTCTTGCGCAAACGCGAGGGCGTAACCCCAAACGTCGTTCTCGTCCGCCAAACGTTCCCAGGAGTCACCGAAATTGGTTGTGTGGTACACGTACGGCGTCCAATCGTTGCGCCGATGATTGTCGAAGACCACAAAGGCCTCGTTTGCATTGTACGTGGACGCACGGATTTGCGGCACCCAGGTTCCGGTCGGCACGCCTTTGATGTTCTTGACCACGTTGGTCCAGGTCTCTCCGCCATCCCGGGTGAGTTGCACGTTACCATCGTCTGTGCCCACCCAGATGACGCCCTCCTGCAACGGACTCGGCGCGATGGTGATAATCGTCGTGAAATTCTCGGCCTGCGTCACATCATATGTCAGACCGCCACTTTCCAATTGCCTTTGCTTTTCGGGATCGTTTGTGGTGAGATCCGGAGAAATGGTTTGCCAGGTATCGCCGCGGTCGGTGCTTTTGTGCAGGAATTGGCTGCCGTAATAAATCGTGGTCGGACTGAACGGATCGTGGGCAATTCCAGCATTCCAATTGAAACGCAACTCGACGCCTTCCGGATGGATGGGGCGGATGAGCTTTTGCTCGCCGGTCTCGAGATCGTACCGGCGCAGGAATCCGCCCTGCGACATGGCGTAGCCGTAGCGCGAATTGCTCCGGTCGGGCACCACGTCGAAACCGTCGCCGAACGCCACTTCTTCCCAGTAGGCATTTCGGATGCCGCCCGCACGCCAGACGTGGCTCGGGCCGCGCCAGGAGCCGTTGTCCTGCATGCCCCCCAGGACGTTGTACGGCTTCTCCATGTCCACATTGATATGGTAAAATTGTGCCAGCGGCAGGTTCTCCACAAAGCGCCAGGACTCGCCGCGGTCATGGGAAATCGCCAGTCCGCCATCGTTGCCATCGATGATTAAGTTCGGGTCATCGGGATGAATCCACCAGGCGTGGTGATCGGGATGGACGCGATCGAAGGGGACCAGCATCTCGAACGTCTTGCCTCCGTCTTCGCTCATGGTCACTCGCGAGTGTAAATTGTAGACGCGATTTTCATTTTTCGGATCCACATAGATTTCGGCGTAATAAAAGGGGCGATTGCCGATGTTCTTATCCGCCCGCTTTTTCCATGTGAAGCCGCCATCCTCGGAGCGATAAAGGGCGTTCTTTTTCGCCTCGACCAGCGCGTAGACGATATCCGGGTTGCTGCGGGCGATGGCCAGGCCAATTCGACCCAGCTCGCCTTTCGGCAGTCCGTCTTCGTGGGTGCGCTTTTCCCAGGTTTCGCCGCCATCGAAGGTCACGTGAATGCCGGAACCCGGTCCGCCGGATTTGAAGAACCAGGGCCAGCGCCGGAACTCCCACACGGCCGCAATGAGTTTGTTCGGATTCGTGGGGTCCATGATCAGATCTCCGATGCCGGTGCGATCATTGACATACAGGATTTTCACCCAGGTTTTGCCGCCATCGGTGGTTTTGTAAACGCCGCGGTCCGGCGTGTCTCCCCAGGCCGAACCCTGCGCGCCCACGTACACCACGTCCGGATTTTCCGGATGGATGATGACGCGATGACTGTTGCGCGTGTTGTCAAGCCCGAGGTGCGTCCAGGTTTTGCCCGCGTCCAGGCTTTTGTACACGCCGTTGCCGCTGGTTTGACTGTTGCGCGGGTTGCCTTCGCCGGTGCCCACCCAAATCACGTCCGGATTGGTTTGGGTGATGGCCACCGCGCCGATGGATGCCACCGGTTGCTCATCAAAAATCGGCTGCCAGTCGATGCCGCCGCTGGTGGATTTCCACAAGCCACCCGAGGCTGTGCCGATGTAGATGATGTCGGGCTCGCTCAACACCACATCGATGGCGGTGACTCGACCGCTCATGCCCGCCGGACCAATGCTGCGCGGCTGCATGCCCTCGAACTTGTCCATGTCGAGTTTCTGCGCCTGGATGAGCCACGGCAGAGTCAGGATTAAACAGACGGCAAGAAAAAAAGTAACTTTACCGGAAAACTTTGAATTCCCCATGTGTTCCCTCCTCCTTTTTAAGGTTCGTAGTGCGGCCGTCAGGCCGAAAAGGCGCCCGCAAAGCTTAATCGTTAAACGCTGACAAAAATATTTTTATTCGTAAGGAAAGATTGATGATAAAAATTGGAGATTGCTTCACCCGCTAAAAAACAGCGGGACTCGCAATGACGGCATCTGGCCTGTCACTGCGAGGCGCTTTTTGCCGAAGCAGTCCCCTGACAAAAGCACCTTTCCTTAGAAGCCTCACGCCACGGTTGCGGCATTCATGAGCAAAGACAGATCCAACTGTTATTCCGTAGGAATCTTTTTAGATTCTGGCACAAATTTAACCATCAGGCTGCATCTTCAGAGGAGTGTAAAAATCAGTGAGCGAAGCGAGCGTATTTTTACAAACAACAGCCGCGCGAAATGTAAAAATATCCCGACCCATCGGGACTGATTTTTGCACTCCACAAGACACCATTTCCTTAGAGCAATCACACCTCCGAGGTTTCGGAGTTGCTTTAAATGTCGGAAACGGTTACTCCCGATCCCCCGGAGGCTCCAAGCCTCCGGGGGTTGATCACGCTCCTTAGCTGATTTTGTACTCCTAAAACCAAGCGTTTCCTAAAAGCCACAAACATTTGTCGTTTTATCTGTTGGAAACGTTCCCGGAGCTTTTCGCATAAAAGTCTTGAAAGCACCTTTGGATTTGCACACTAAAAAGATGCTTACAGCATGACAGAACGGGGAGCGTTTCCTAAAACACGCGCCTTGAAGTTAGAGATTGCCTCGTCATTAATGTTCCTCGTAATTTGGACACCCGGCGACCAAGTCCAAAAATGCCCAAAGTCCCCCTCTCTTCGCAAGAGAGGGGGATTTAGGGGGTGAGTTTCATTCCCTGACAAAACTTCGCTCACTCACCAAGTTGCTGCTCCAACGCCGCCACCTGCCAATCCCACATGCGAATGCCCATGGTGTTGAGCGAGGTTTTGGCCTTGCTCAAATGCTGCCGGGCTTTGGCTTTCTCGCCGCGGGCCGCGAACAGACCGGCGTAGCCCAACGCCACCTCCGGGTCTCGGCGGTGATAGCCGGTATCGTTGACCAGCTTCTCCGCTTCTGCTAATGCTCGCTGGCCTGGTTGATGAACGCCTGCTTTTGGCTTTTGGGCGAACGACCGGTCTCCTCCGTTTGCGCCAGACACAGCCGCGCCGTCTCCAAATGGTAATCCGTTAACCACAGCCGCATCTCGCCGAGTTCGATGATATCGAAGGCCGCTTCCAAATCCTCCCGGGCCCGCGCAAACTGCTTTTGGACTCGATACAATTCCGCCCGCGCGAACAAACCACGAGGTATATGATGTTGAGTGCCAGCTTCACGCAACCCTTCAACGGCCTCATTGAGATAACGACCGACCTGTGCCAGCTCCTTAGTCCCGTCTTGAGGGGAAACACTCCCCACAGTCCCGCCTTGAGGGGGCACACCCCCCTTATTCCCCCTCGAGGGGAAACACCCCCCTTGATCCCCCCTTGAGGGGGGACTAAGGGGGGTGACAATGCCTGCAGCAGATGCGCCTGCCCTAAAGAAAGCTTGTCCAGGGCAATGTCCAGAAGCCAATTCATCGGTGTAACCCATTCCAGTGGTTGCTTCGCTCGAGTTTGCACCTCCTCGACCTGTCCCTGACTGAGCAATAAATCGCAATACCGAAATCCTTGTAATGATGGCAAAGGAGGCCTTGCGCATGGATTCTTCGATTTCCGGATACCATTTTTCCCCGGTATCGATTCTTCGGTCATCCCAAACCATGATATCGAGACCGGCGTTTTCCGTGAGTGTGAGATGCGGTTTTAGCCTGTCTTTCCGAATCTCATCCTTGTGACTGTAACTGATAAAAACCGTCTGTTTGGACATAAATCGTTCCGTGGATCACGGGCTTTCTTTGAGCCGATCTGTGAATTCCTTCTTGAGTTTTTGAATTTTGGGATCGATGACCACCCGGCAATACGGCTGATTCGGATTGCGCTGGTAATAATCGTGGTGATACTCTTCGGCTTCATAAAACTGCGTGAACGGCACGATTTCCGTGACGATGGGATCGGGCCACAGGTCGGAGGCGTCGGTCTCCTGCTTCGATTTCTCGGCGATGGCTTTTTGCTCGTCATTATGATAAAAGATCGCCGAGCGGTATTGCGTGCCCACGTCGGCGCCCTGCCGGTTCAGCGTGGTCGGATCGTGCGTGCGCCAGAACACGTAAAGCAGATCGGCAAACGAAATGACCTCCGGATCGTAGGTGATTTGCACGGCTTCGGCGTGGCCGGTGCTGCCGGTGCACACTTGCTGGTAAGTGGGATGGTCGACGTGGCCGCCCGTGTACCCGGACACGACTTCGTGCACCCCGTTCAAACGCTGGAAGACGGCCTCGACGCACCAGAAGCATCCGGCGGCGAGGGTGGCGGTTTCGAGTTCTTCAGACATGTTCCTCTCTTTATGTTTTTAGATGGTCACTGCAAAGGCAAAAGAATGAGCCACGGATTGACACAGCGCAGCAGAGCCGCAACCAAAAGGCTTTGAAGTATCAGCCACGGATTCACACGGATTTCCACTGATGTTTGATTGGTCTGTAATAAAAGACAAGTGCAGAACGTCTCGGGCAGTTTCAAGAGAGTTTCTTTCCAAAAATTGATAACCAAAACATGTGCCCAACTGGATTGGGTATCCGTGTCCATCAGTGTCAATCCGTGGCTAAAAACTTTGCTAAAAAAGCTCAATGTTGCAGGTTTGTAGTACGGATGAAACACTGATTAAATCATCCTTCGACTCCGCTCAGGATGAAGCTAATTTTCATGGTGAGCGGAGTCGAACCATGAATTTAGCTGCTTCGGAACTTTTCGGCCAGACTTCTATTGACTCTTTCTCAAATTGTTTAAATCCGTGTTCAATCGGTGTTAATCCGTGGCTAAAATAGACTTGCTGCCCCAAATGGGCAATAAACAAAGTATGCTAAATTGTAACAAAGAATCAAGAGAAAAATGTCTCCACGGAACGATTCATGAATTAAGAACGCATGTCGAATTATGAGCGAGAGTATTACTACAGCGAACTTTTTTTGAACTCACCCCCTAAGTCCCCCTCTCTTGTCCAAGAGAGGGGGATTTTGTCCCGCGCATGGACATCCTGTTTAAAATAGCCCCCTTCTCTTCTCAAGCCTGTCCCGTGCAGACGGGAGGAAGGGGGTTGGGGGATGAGTTTAATAATGCTGCCCCGAACTGCATGAGCGAGCCGCCAACTCTTCGTTCATAAGGATTTGACTTATGAAGCCCCTTTACCGGTATTAGAGACCTGCAAAGGTTGTGCTCAAAATTGGATTATAATTGACCTTCGCTGTAGTACTATCAACTTTAATGAACAAGGAGCTTATGGAGTGTTGGATCAATGGATTTATGGAACATCCGCTGTCCGACCAGTAATCCAAAAATCCATTAATCCATAAGCTCAAATGCTTCAACAATCAAATGATTACGCATTATTTTATTTCAGATTTATGAATTATGAATTATTTGGGTTGAAACAATCATGGTTGATTTTGTGGATAAATTAATTTACCTTTGCGCTCAAGAAACGCAAATCAAACCTACCGGAGGGTGGAATTATGATTTTCATCGTAGTGGTTACGGTTTATCTGACGTTACTGGTTGGAATCAGCGTTTACAAGAGTTTCGGTGTAAAAACCCAGGATGACTTCATGGTTGCCGGACGCGGCGTGCCGGCGTATCTGCTGGTGGCCACGCTGGTGTGCACCTGGATCGGCTCGGGCAGCTTGTTCGGAACCGCGGGTCTGTCTTTCCGATCAGGATTTTCTGAGCTATGGTTTTCCATGGGCGCCTGGATCGGCATTCTGGTGATTTATTTTGTGGCGGCCCGGGTTCGGAAAATTTCGCAATACACCCTCACGGACCTGCTCGAGAAACGGTACAGCCAGGCGGCCCGAATCCTGGGCACGATTGCCATCATCGTCGCGTACATGGTGATCGCAGGCTATCAATTCAAAGGCGGCGGTCGATTCATCGCCATCCTCACCGAAGGCAGCGTGAGTCCGGAAACCGGCATGCTGATTACCTGCATTTTCATCGTTTTGTTCACGATGTTGGCGGGCATGGTTTCCATCGTCTCCATCGATGTGTTTAACGGCAGCATCATGATCATCGCCATGGTGCTGACCCTGCCGTTTGCGATTTCGGCACACGGAGGATGGGATGCCGTGGTCACCACCATCGAGTCGAAGAATCCGCACTATCTGTCCATGGTGGAAGGGCACAGCGTCTGGTGGGTGTTCGGAATCATTTTACCGACGTTTTTGCTGCTCCTGAGTGAAAGCAGCATGTACCAGAAATTCTCCTCCGCCAAGGACGAAAACTCGGCGAGGAGGGCGGTCATGGGCATGTTTACGGGTGTCGTGTTCGTCGAGTTTTTGATGTGCGCCATCGCGGTGGTTGGCTACGCGATTTATTCGAACGATCCGAGATTTTTCCTGAGCGATGGCGCCATCGATCGTGCGATGGCCGAAGAGGTGATCCTCAGAATCGGCTACGAGCAATTACCGGGCTTGCTCGGAGCGATTTTATTCGCTGCCGGAAGCGCCATCATTATTTCCACCGGCAACACATTTTTGATGGTAACCTCCACCAACGTCACCCGCGATTTTTTCCAGACCTTCATTTATAAAGATGCCACCTCCAAACAAATCGTTTTGATACAAAGAGCGTGCATTGTGGTGATTGGGTTGTTGGCCTATTTGCTGATGAGCCAATTCAAAACCATCCTGGAGATGGCGCTCATTTCTTATACGATGATCGGTGCGTCTCTGGCGCCGGTGTTGCTGGCGTCGTTCTTCTGGAAGCGAGTTACGAGGGCAGGAGGCGTGGCGTCCATCGCATCGGGCATGGCCACCGTGCTGTTTATCGCCATCGTCAACAAAGTCCTGGAAGCTCAGGAAGGAACCACGGAATTATTCGGTGTCATCCCGTTTCCGATGAATACAGATTACATCGCCATCCCGGCGGTGCTGGTCTCGGTTTCAACTCTTGTGATCGTGAGCTTGTTGACGCCACCCGATCCGGAAAGTGTGTGGGGACCGTTCATGGAACGGAAGGAGTCGATTACAAAAGCGTGATTGAGTGTTGCTTCCGAACTTTACTAAACTTTGGAAGTTTAGTAAAGTTTGTTCGTTGGGAATGCTGATTCAATTGTCGATTGAGCAGAAAACGACTGTGGGTTGTCAAAGAAGGTTAATGTTGCATTTCCGAACCATCTTTTGTAGATTTAAGATTAGTTACACAATTTTTGAGGAGTTTCGTTCTTATGAGTAACCATGAAATAAGTTTGGATGAAATCGAAGATGATCTGTCTTGGTTCCTTCGTAGAATCAAAGCAGGAGAACCCTTGGTAATTCTTAAATCTGGTAAGCCGCTTGCGGAAATTAAGCCTGTATTAAAGCCTCATACTTCAAAAGTCAGACCCTATGGCCTTTGTAAAGGAGATTTTACGGTCCCAGAAGATTTTGACGCGCCATTGCCGGATAACATAATTAAGGAATTTGAGGGTCAGTGAACATTCTTAGATACTCATATTTTCCTCTGGTACATCACTAAAGACAAACGCTTAGCAAAAGGATTCCGAGACAGCATTCGTAATATTGACAACCACGTTTTCCTCAGTGTTGTATCATTATGGGAAGTTATTGTCAAATATCAGCCTGGCAAGTTATCGCTACCCCAACCGCCTGAATCCTATTTGCCAATGCAGCGAAGACGACACCAAGTTTCGAGTCTGGAATTAGATGAAGCGAGCGTTGCACATTTGGCGAGTCTCCCAAATATTCATCGTGACCCTTTTGATCGCATTTTGGTTTGCCAAGCAATTGAACATGGTTTAGTTTTTATAACCGTCGACGAAAAGCTCATCAAATATCCGATTCAGGTCTTAGGGCAGACTTAGCGTTTCAGTTGATTTCTTCAGGTGTGCCAATGCTTTTTAGCAAATCCTTTTTTCCATCTCCAACATTTCCCAATCGATAAAATCGGATTCAACCTCGTGACTGTGCCGGTTTTTGATCTTTCCCGAATCCCACATGTTTTCAAATTCCTGGAAAGAAACACCATATTTCTCTCCAAAATTCAAAATCTGATTGTTGTATTTTTCTAATTGATTTTCAATGCCAGAAAGAAGAATATCGTTTAATTTAACGTCCACGACTTGCTTGCCAAACGATTCCTGCAAGGCTTTGTAGAGTTTCGAATCAATTTTAAGGTTATGTGTCATCTCATTATCACCAGGTTTTCATCATGCTCTCAATTTTCTAATTATATTATACAAATAACATCTTTATTAAGCCAGTCGAAACAATGAAGAGATGTAATACCCTCAGTGATAATGAGGGGAGTTTCGCGCAATGGTTAACAGACTGCGCATAAAAATTGCCGTCAGGGACGGCTTCTATCCGTTTATTTGGATACAGGCGGTCCCTGACCGCCGATAATTTGGCCCTTCCTCACCGTAACTGGAGGTTTTACGAAGAGATGAAAGGAAAGAGAGAAAACCCCCGGGAAGCTTGGGTCCTCCGGAGATACCATCATCCGTCAGTAGCCGGGCAGCTTGAATTTCATCACCACCTCGCCGGTTTCTTTATCCACGGAAAGCGTCTGATTCTCGGCCCGTAGCTCTTTGCCGGTGGCCATTTTAAAAACGCCGCTCAGAAATTGCATGCCATGGTTCAAGGTCGTCTCAATCTCCTCCGGCGCGGGTGTGGACGCTTTCGGTTTTTCAGGTGCCAAGTCGGCAGGCTTTTCTACCGGCTGCGATTCGGGTGCCAAGATTTCTTCGCCTTCTTCCGTTTCTGGCAAGATGGTCTCGGATTCTCCTTCGTCGTCACTCTCGTCTGTCTCCCAGACCGTTTCACCCGGCTGAATGAGTTTCTGAATCTGATCCACAAATGTGGAGCGGCCTTTGGCGGCAAAATCGACCGCATCGGTACGGTCGCCTTCGCTGAGGACGGCATCGAATAACGACTGCTTCAAAACAATGCCATCTGCGATGCGCGCTTCGATGCTGTTGAGCGCTACCAGGTTGATAGCGGTGATCGACGAGCTCTGCTGCCCGATGCGGTTTACCCGGCCGATGCGCTGGTTTTTCTTCGCCGGATTCCAGGGCAGATCGAAATTGATCACCGTATCGGCAAATTGCAAGTTCAATCCGGAGCCACCGGCTTCGGTTGACAGAAAGACCAGACTGTCCGGGTTTTGCGCGAACTCCTCGATGAGCTTGCCGCGCTTTGCCACCGGAACCTCGCCGCTTAACATGACGTGGTGGATGCCATGATGACCCAACCGCTTGCTGATGATCTGCAGCATGGTTTTCCATTCGGAAAAAATCAGCACCTTTTTCTTTTTGCCAACGATGTCGAGTTTTTCCAACAAGATTTCCTGCAGCTCGTCCAATTTGGGCGAATAATTGGTTTCCTTATCCACCAGGTAACTGCAATCACAAACCATGCGCATGCTGGTCAGAATCTGCTGAATGCGCTGCATGTCAAAGAAGGTCTTGTACTTTTTCGCAAGGATGGGCGCCAGCGATTTGTAGAGGCCGGCATGGATTTCCGCCTGAACGTGATGCAGCTCCACCGGAACGATCATCTCCTGCACTTCCGGCAGTTCTTTCAGCACCTCCGATTTTTCGCGCCTGATAATGTAATCCGCCAATTTCTCCTTCAACTGCTGCAAATTGTAATAGCCGGTAATCTTGTTCTTTTTCTCCTTGTCAAAATAGCAATGATTCATGGAGAATTCCCACTGGGGCGACAGCACTTCGGGATCGATGAAATTCATGATCGAATACAGGTCCAGCAAGCGATTTTCCAGCGGCGTGCCCGAGATCACCAGCGCATGTTTCTTGGGAATCGCTTTCACCGCGTGCGAGGTTTTGGTGTCGTAATTTTTGATGCGCTGCGCTTCGTCCAAAATGATCATATCGGGCGAATGCTTGATGATCGTCGTAATATCGCGCAGGACCGCCTCGTAATTGGCGATGAGAAAATAAGCGTCCGAAGTGCGGTAGATTTGGCGCCGGTCTTCGCGAAACCCCTCCACAATGACAGCTTTCTCATGCGAAAAGCGCTCGATTTCGCTTTTCCATTGATATTTCAAAGACGCGGGACAGATTACCAGCGTGCGGTTGAGATTGTAAATATCTTTTTTAATCACCGCCACCGCGGTGGCCTGCACGGTTTTGCCCAGGCCCATTTCGTCGGCAATGATGCTGCCCGATTTGAACAGAGAAAATGAAATCCCCTTTTTCTGATAGTCAAATAATTTTGCTTTGATTTTGCTGAAATCAGGCGTAACCTGCTTGGCCAGATTCTTCAACATCTCCTTTTCAAAGTACTTGTCCAGCTTTTCCGTGACTTCGGGCCGGATGAGGATCGCCTTGTGGTGTTCAGCTTCCGCGATAAAGTCCGAAAAGCTCCGGTAGTCTTCGGGCATGATATACGGCTTTTTGAAATAGCGCTTGATCAACGCGGCAATGTCCGGCGGCAACTCTCTCTGGTGGTAGTGGGTGATATGATAATCAAAATGCGGATCACAGAAAATTTCAATAAAGGGATACGGTTGAATTTTGGTCGTCTTGTCGATGTTGTATTTCTTTTTGATTTGTTCCGAAGCATAAATCAAATGTTTGCACGTACCCAGTTTGTTGGTTTTGAAATCGGGACAGGAGCAGTAGCCGTTATGTTCCTTAAAATCGCGAATGGTGATTTCGTAAACCCGCACGGATTGGGTCTTGATGCGATGCACCCCATGAATATTTTCGCCAAACTCTATTTTGAATTCTTCCTTTGCCGCGCGTTCCTGCCGTTCCTTTAAGACCCGCTTGATCATTTCTTTGCGGGTGTAAGGTTTGCCTTCGGAAGCAGGCGGTTTTTCCGCTTCCTGATACTTATGATAAAGCGTATACATGGCGGCCGCCACGTGGGCACAGCAATCTAATTGTGTCCCGCAGGTGCAGTCATAACTCAGGCCGCTCTTCTCATGCCGGATGTTGACTTTAAAATCATCAAACCGGTCTTCCACAATGAAACGATAATAACTGTCATTGCCAGAGGTGAACGTGCACATCTCGTTTTCAACCAGATGCACGCCTTTGCGAAACACGGTTTCGGATTTGATATAACGCGATTTGATCTCCGGCAGGCTTTCCATGGGATATAGAAAATTCATACTTTCACCCCTCCGTTTGTAAGATTTGGACTATCACTAAAACTACAAATTTCAAATTAATCATCAAGGAATAAACGTTTGGATTATGAAAAATAAATCGCATAATCTCGGAGTTGGGAAGTCAAGCGAGTAAAGGGTTGCCAATCCGAGAAGGATACCAGAATATGAAATTACCGTTTGATTAATTCGGAAAAATTCCATATTTTTTTTGGTTGTTTTCCCGGGGCTGTCTAAGAAGTAGTAAAATGGGGCGCTTACCCACCCACTACAAACATACTCCACGCTCAAATGGGTAAGCGAAATGTTCGTAGTGACGCCGTCAGGCGGGTTTTTGGACAGCCCCGAGAAGTGCTGTTAATTACCTCACAGTAACGGAGGTCATACCAGGCTGGTGTTTAAGTACTTTACTTCGCAACGTCCCATGTAACTTCAGGGGACTCCGAAACCCCCAAACCAATTTCACGTAGAACCGGTTGAATTTTACTCTTCTGTCATTTATCCATTGTCAAAGAGATTGGCGTTTTGTATATTGGCTGCTAATCTTGTTCTACTTGCATTATCTGCATAAACGGAGGCTTTCATGGATTTCGATATGATGAAAAAAGCGTTTCGAGCTTCGAGTTATTTTCTAATTCCGTTCCTATTATTAAGTTCGATAGGCACAACGGGTTGCGGCTCTTCTGAAGAAGGTGACGCATCCGGTGACCGCCGATTTTTGAGTGTTGGTACGGCGCCGCCGGGCGGGGCTTTTTTCGTCGTTGGTGGAGCCATTGCACAGGTTGTCAGCGATAATGTGACCGCATTGCAGTGGGAAGTCTCCGCGGAAGCGACCAAAGGCACACAGGAGAACATTCGGCGGCTCAGCGGCGGCGCTTTGGATTTTGCGTTGGCGAACGCGGCTATTTCCTATTTTGCGGTGCGCGGCGAAGGCGCATGGGAACGCACCTATCCCATCCGCACGGTCATGACTCTGGCGCCCAATGTTGCGCTTTTCATCACCCCGAAGTCTTCAGGAGTGAAAACAATTGCGGATTTAAAAGGCAAACGGGTGACGGTCGGGCCTGCTGGCGCCGGGTTTGAATACTTTCTTGAACCTATCTTGAACGCCCACGGTGTGACTTATGACGATTTCACGCCGCTACACAACACGCAAGCCGGAGCCGTGGATATGCTGGCCGACGGCTCAGCCGCAGCCGCGTTCCTCGGTGGAGCTGTGCCGACTGCCTCCATCACGCAAGCGTGTGCGTCGCAAGACATCCACTTTATCCTCTTCGAAGAAGAAGCCAAACAAAGTCTGATTGAGACCTACCCGTTTTTTGAATCGGCGACCATTCCTGCAAACACGTACCGCGGCCAGAATGAGCCGTTTCATGGGCTGAACGTGGGTTCCATGCATCTGATCACCTTTGCGGAAGTGGATGACGAAACGGTCTATCAATTCACCAAAACGCTTTATGAACATCGAGAAGACGTGGTTCAGAAGCATCCGGCTGGCAAAGCGATCAACGCAAAGAACATCGTTAAGGATACTGGCACGCCGTTTCATCGCGGTGCCATACATTACTACAAAGAAATCGGCATTTGGCCTGAGGGATCCGCAACTGCGTCCAATTCCGCAGGACGATGAGTCGACTGC
>JAABYK010000365.1:35120-36168 GCA_011775825.1 Candidatus Zhuqueibacterota bacterium
CTGACTGAGGTCAACTATCCTCGGCTTTCTCCGCAGTCCCAACTGGCAATTTTTGCCCTTTTGGGGCTGACCCTGGTGTTTATCAGATATCCGATCCATCCCCGGTTCGCGCAAAAGCTCTACTCCGAACTCCTGGATCTCTTGCTGGTTTTGGCCACGGTTGTCTGCTTTGGGTATGTGCTTGTGCAATCGGAGCCTATCTTCCAGCGCTTTTGGCTGGATGGACAGCCCCTCGGTAATCGAGCAGGTCTGGAACAGCCGCTGGACTACATGATGGGCTTGTTTGGCATTCTGCTGGTTCTGGAAGCCACGCGGCGAGCCATCGGTCTAACGCTGCCCCTTTTGTCACTGGTATTCTTGTTGTACGCGGTGTACGGTCCTGCCATGCCAGACTGGCTGTTTCCGCACCGAGGCTATCCCGGGGAGCGCATCGTCAGTCAGACGTTTTTGCACAGCCAGGGCGTGTTCGGCATCGCCCTGAAAGTAATGTTCACGTACGTATTTCTGTTCGTGCTATTCGGGACAGTGTTGGAGCAAACTGGCGCTACCGGCTTTATCATCGATTTTGCCAAGCGGCTGTTTCGGGCCAGCGCTGGCGGAGCGGCAAAAGTCTCGGTCATCAGCAGTGGCATGATGGGCTCGCTGTCCGGGAGTGCGGTGGCGAACACGGCGACCACCGGGACGTTCACCATCCCCATGATGAAGAGTTCAGGGTTCAAACCAACTACGGCTGCCGGTGTTGAAGCCGCGGCGAGCTCGGGCGGCGCCTTGATGCCGCCGATTATGGGAGCCGGTGCGTACATGATGTTGGAGATTATCGAACCGCCGGTGACCTATTTACAAATCATCAAAGCGGCTTTGATTCCGGCCATTCTCTACTACGCCACGCTGCTGCTGATTGTCCACTTTCGCGCCAAATTGGTGGGTGCTTCGACAGAAGTCGCCATCGAGCAGCAGGACGAGACAAGCGAAAAATACAAAGGATTCCTATTTTTCAGCGCTTTTGTCACCTTGATTTTTTTTCTGATCATTGGCTACACGCCGTTTC
>JAABYK010000356.1:0-2419 GCA_011775825.1 Candidatus Zhuqueibacterota bacterium
ACGCGAAGAATGAGTCATTTGATGAATGGGATGATTTAATCGCCTGGGAATCGTTTGAAACTGCGGCGGAGGAATGGAAAGCACGGTATGAGGAACTCCACGCATGTTTGAAATCATAACGAAATTGCAGATCAGTCCAGTTGTGAAGCGAGTCCAAATTATCGACATGCTAGACGAATCAACAGCCAAATACTTGAAATGTATGGCAGAGATTACGGACGGATCCAAGCTTTATGTAACAGAATCTTTGGCTGCCGGAAGAAATAAATATTCCTATCACTAGCAGAATAAGCAGAATCAATTAATTATCCGGTGGGACAACGCACTGCATTACCCGCATCTTTCAACATTTCCACACCATCGACACGAAGGCAAAACAGTTCATCAAAGTCCTTTGAATACTAATTGAAGAAGTTTTGGAAGAAATTGAGCATCGAGTGAGGACATGAAAATTCATTCGCTCATCTGTCTGTTATTTTGGGAATATTCCCCTACGGCCTCCCACACTCGCAACACATTCCCGCTCAAAATTTTCTCGATGTCCGATTCGGAATAGCCGCGCTTTAACAAATGATAAATCAGCTTGGGATAATCGGCAACGGATTTGAGATCGGTTGGGAGCGTCTCGCCTACCCCGTCAAAGTCGGAGCCTAAACCAACGTGATCGATGCCAGCAACGTTTACTGCGTGGTCGATATGATCGATGACGTCTATGATGTCCGCGTAGGGATATGGGTTTTCTTTCTCGTACTTTTCCAATTCCGCTTCGATCAGGGAGTCGCCGAAACTTGTAATGCCGTGCTCTTCCATGATTCTGCCAAGATAAGCGTACTTTTTGGTGTCATACTTATTTGCCTTCTCGGTGAGAAACGAAGAGCCAAAGTTAATCTGGATCACGCCGCCGTTCTTTGCCAATTCCCGCAGCATATCATCGCTCACGTTCCGTTCCCAACCTGGTGTGAAGTGACGACAGCTTGAATGAGAACAGATGACCGGGACCTCTGTTAGACGCAGAACCTGGTAAAAGGTTGAATCGGAGACATGCGATATGTCCACCATAATCCCAAGTCGATTCATTTCTGCGACCATTTTTTTCCCGAATGGACTCAAGCCGTTCCAAACTTTGTTTGGATCGTAGGATGAATCGCAAATCTGGTTTTTCTTGGCATGAGTAAGCGTGATGTATCGGATTCCCTTTTTGTAAAAGTATTCAACATTTGTCAGATCATCTTCAATCCCGGAGCCGTTCTCCATGCCATACGCGAAAGAGATGAGGCCTTTCTCAAAATTCTCTCTCACATCGTCAGGATTGTGGGCAGGCGCAAATCTCTCCGGATTCGCCGCCATGATGCTATCCGTCATTGCGATCAACTTGTCCGCATGCTGCTTGGAGGCACCGGGCGTTTTTTGTAATTCAGCCGGTATGTAGATGGACATAAACGGCGCATCCAACCCGCCGGCTTTCGCTCGCGGGTAATCGAAATTGCCCTCTTCAGTCGCCTGCGATATGTCCTCCATTTCTTTGTTTAGTCGATACGGCACATCCACGTGACCATCCAGGATGATCGTCGAATGGGCTATTTCAACGGCTTGTTGGTACAAATCAGGTTCGTAATCGTCTGGCACCTCTGTGATGCCATTCGAAAATTCCTCTCCACCGCAATGCACGAATACAAAAATGGTCAAAACAAAAGCGAATACCTTTACTCGAAGCATGTTCCCTCCAAATGTTTTGATAGTCCTGTAACGGTTCATACCTTCAAATTCTTCTGCACATCCTTGTCTTTGCTCACTCGCCAAATTTTCGAATCAAGATAGTAATGCTGCATGGCAAAGCCAAGAAGAAACGCCGCAAACACGCGTTCGCCGAGACCCAACGCCGCCGGCTCTTTGATGCCGGCCATCATGCCTATCGAATTGAACAAGACCGCATCCAACTTTAATCCGGTGATCGACTTCACCCCTTCGATCCATGGGCCGCGATAGAAAGCGAATGTAAACACCAACCCCACCAACGCATAAACCGCAAAATTCTTGAACAAAGCCTTTGCCCAGCGATACCGGCGGTCGGTTTTGGGACGGTACTTGTTTTGAGCAAACGAATACACAATGCAGTGATACTGGATGTTGTGACCCACAGTCACCAACGGCACAATGAATACAGCCATGATGGGGTGGCTAAATGCCACAAAGTGCAGCGGAATGATCAAGGCCATGTAAAGCAGCTTGCTTCCGTTCAGAATCTGTCCTTTCCACCACAACTTAATTTGATGACCAATATAGACTAAAATGATGACGACATAAACCGACCAGGCGACGGGATGCAAAAGTGCGGCAAGGCTTAGATCGCCAAAAAGCGGTACATGCAATCCGATGGGGGGAAATCCCGGCGTGCGATTGTAAAATGAACTTGTCGCAA
>JAABYK010000356.1:2461-10181 GCA_011775825.1 Candidatus Zhuqueibacterota bacterium
ACAAAGAACAAGATGCTGCCCGTTGCCAGGGTCGCCGCCGAAATTGTCACACCGAAAAAAGGCGTGACACTGCCAACGAAATACGGCAGGGTGATTGCCATCGGACCGATTAGAAACCAGATAAAAGAAAAGCGGATTTCTCTGCCTCTGACGCGCCATTCATCCGGATCGAAAAGGGTTCTGCCGAGTGTGGCCCAAACGTGGGGTGCATCTAAGATCAAGGCCCAACTCAGAACCACCAAAAATTCCAGAGTCAGAGGAATATTAAGACCGCCGATTCGAACCACGGCAAGCGCGTCTTTGAGGGGATTGTCGAGAGTTAGAATGGCAAAAACAATAATGCCTACATACATCCAGCCAACCAGCGCCGAACCGATGTAGAACAGCAAATCCTTTTTCGGGCTGAGAATCCAGGTGAATCGAATCTGTTTCGAAAAACGGCTTGACAAAGAAGCTTGCATAAATTCAAGAAATACGGTCACGATAACTGAACAAAAACTAACCGTTCGGGAAGAAAAATTCAAGGAATTTCTGGATGGTGGCTGTGAATGGGGGATAGAATATGCCTTTTTCTTGCGAAACGGCTAACTAATAATGTCGCCGCTTTCGTTTAAAGATGCTGGAGAGTCGCTGAATGCCGTAACCAAACGGCTTGTTAGCCAGATGGGCTGCATCTTTAATCATCTCTCGTGGATAAGCTGTAACTCTGTTCGTCCCTTTAATCACCTTGCCCATCGAGGTGGTAAACAAATGCCCAACGGGATTAATTGCGAGTTTCACATAGTCGATGGTCTTATCCCGACTCATCCTCATCAATTCGATTGTCATTTTTTCCAGAATATCCGACGTAATAAACTTGGTCGTCCGCATAATAAATTCTGCGGAAGGGTACAGCTCCCTTTCTGAATCTATAAAGGCTTTCTTGCAGTAGTTTTCGGTGATGAGAGAAATTCTCGTGAGCAAAGCCGCATTGACAAATCCATCGGCTAGGGAGCCAAAGATCCTATCTGCAAATGGCACACTTTTAAACCCCTCGGTAGCAAATTTCGAGAAGAGTTCCTGTGTGGCGTATTCGACGCCTTCTGAGCCGCCAATAGCCATAGACAGATACACTCGTTTCGCAATTGCCAGCAAATCCTTATTTGAGACGCGACCATGATACAAAATGAACACTTCCTTGACGAGATTCACGCTTGACGATAAGATTAAAATCGCATCCAGGAAACCATTTTGAGAGATACTGGAGCTGTAAAAGAGCTGTAACACATACCGTTTTCGAAGACGTTCGGCTTCCTTCTGAAGAGCTTCAATCACGTTGCTGTGTCCTTCGTCATCATCCCGGATATTGCTAAAATCAAAGTGGGAATGAAGCAGATACGGATTTTGGCGAAACCGAATCATGCGACGTTGGATGATGTCGGCCGCCTTCTCCCGGTCGGTGGTCGGAGCGTAGTTTTTGGGAATTTGAATGATTCTGTAAATCGGGATGAAAACGAAATAGATCACAAACCCTAGAATCAAGGCCAAAGCCCCATACCCCAAGACCGGATGCAGCGATCTGGCCAGGAGATAAAGCTCTGCCAATTCCCGCAGAACAACATAAACGAGGAAGATGGAAACGAAATAAACAATTCGACGAACGATTCTCATGACAACTCAAACATGTCAAGGGGTCTGTGGTGACACTTCTGCGGACCTAAACAGTCCCGGCAGTCCAAGCAACAACGGAATTGCAGCCAGCGCAATAACAATATAGCCGGAAACGATAAAATACGAATTGCTTGAATTCAATAACGGTCCGGCAAAGAAAATCGCATCGATGACATAATGGGCGATGATACAGGTCATAATATTAAATCGGATGAAAAAATAGCCAAAAATAAGTCCGGCGATGGTTAACTCAATCCCACGCACATACACCGGAAAAACAGGATACGTTGAATGTCCAAAAGCCCAAATCATGGCCGGAATCAACAAAGCCAGAAATGTCACTTTAATATACTTCTTGAGAAAACTAATTGAAAAAAGCCGGGACATGAATTCTTCAGACACAGCCGCCAGCAAGCTGATCGCCAACGGACTTAGCCAGGGCAGATACGTATCGAGTTGATTGGAATACGGACTCTCCGCTGGCAGGAACACACCCAAATATTTACGGCCGGCTGTGTAAAAAATGGTAACGTATCCCAAAAAGAAGAATGCAAGTGCATATCCACGAAGAGAGGCGAAACAAAACTTGCGGCTGATGAATCTTCCGTCAATGATATCATCCAACACCTCGATGCTTTTTGGGTACACCTCTCTCGAAAGCGAGTCCCCGGATGCGCCGGTAAAGAGAATCCAAACTCCGTAAAGGATGGCGGCAAAAACCGCAACTACCACAAGAATTCCCCAAAAGACACCATACGAAATCTGGGTGGGATAGCCGAATTTAGCCACAGGCAACGAATTGAGGGAATCCAACACAAAAAGTGCCATGATCAGTATCGCAAACGTGAGGGCAAATTTCCAACGGATGTCACTCCGTTTGTATTTCATAATGAAGATCACCAAAGCCGCGATGGCTGTGATGAACATCAGGACAAGACTGATCATCCCAAGCAAGGTGCCAACGGATCGTGTGTTCTCAAATTCACGGTTGAACTTCTCGGGCGTTTTGAAGTAATTCGTAAACCTGCCTACTTCGTCACCTTGAACCCGGACTGCAACTCGTAACGTTCCGATTCCGGCTTCTGGATCTCCTGACTGCCATTGGATTTCATAGCCCTTGAGCTTCCATTCAAGATGATGATCGGTTCGGTTGTCCTTTTTCTCCGACGAGGATTCAACCATCACATATTGGGATGTGTCGATGTTCGCTGTGTTGACGAGAAAATCGGCAGCGAGGGCAAAGGCTCGATTCTCATCGAGGTTGGCTCCCTCTTTGGCCTCTTCAATTAAATGTGAGAAATGCGTGATCTCCCCGTTTTGATCCACATAAACTTGAAATTCTTCTTTTTCCGCGGACTTAAACCATCTCCCCTGCCATCTCCAAACGGGTACATCGGAACGCATCATTTTGTTGGCTTTTTCCATCCCCTGCGTTTTCTGCAGAAACAGGGCAGCCGATTGATTAACCCCAAAGACGATCGCATTCTCGAAGCCTGTTAGGTCATAGCCTCGATCAATGAGGAACGTCTCAGCGTTTTGTTTGGCTTCTTCTCTTGTAAGTTGCAAGTCGATGGAGGCCGTCGGAAACGCCCGCTCATAGAGATTGATGAAAACAAAAAGAAAAATCAGTCCGACGACCACATAGGTTATCGTTTCCGTCGAAAACCGGTCTCGGTCCATTTTCTCCCTCCTTATCAGTTGGCTTTCTAACCTAAGCGGAAAGCAGGCGCATAGGCTTACAAAAGATCCACAATCGTAAATAAGTTAAAAAAATTCAACAGGCAAAGCAAGAAAAAAGCCCGCTCTTCAAGCAATCGCTTTCCGGGCGGGCTTTTATTTTCAAAAAATGGGAAAGAGATTCGCTTAATCGTGCCAGTTCATGGTCGTATCTTCGCCTGCCATCAACACGTTTCCTTTCTTGTTCAGGCGAATCGGGTCACCGAAACCCAATTTTTGAAGCGGTTCGAGTTGAGTCTCGGCATCGCCAACCACCAAATACACCATTTTGTCCGGAACAATGTATTGGCTTGCCAACTGCTTATGCTGTTCAAGGGTCATGTTTTGAATGATCGCCTCTTGTTGTTTTATGTAGTCGGTTGGCAAATCGTACATGGCGATATCGTTTAACACTCCCGTTAAAGCAGAAAACGTCTCAAAACGACGCGCATTCGATTTGATGAGCGCATTCTTTGTGAAGGCCAAATCCTCTTCCGGAATTCCGTTTCTGTATTTGGTCATCTCTTCTTTGAAGATTTTCATGGATTCAAACGTGGTGTTCGATTTAACCGCCGCAGATGCCACAAACGGTGCGCGATAGTTTGACTCTTGAAACCGCGAACGTGCTCCATAGGTATAACCTTTTTCCTCTCGCAAAATCAAATTAAGGATGCCGTTAAAGCTGCCCCCTAATCTGTAATTCATCACAGTAGCGGGAAAGTAATCTTCGTCGGTATACTTCAAAGCCGTGTATCCGATCCGAATTTGCGATTGTTTTGCGTTGGGAACGTCGACAAAATACACCCGGGCCTGTTCAATTACCGGCGGATCGGGATATTCCGGAAATTCCACCTCTTTTGCAGGCCATTTTTCTTCAAGAGATTGGAAGGCCGTTGTGGCTTGATCCTTGGAAATGTTGCCAACCATGGACACATGCGAAATCGAGGGTGAATAGTGATCCGCGTAGAATTTCTTCAAATCGTCAATGGTGATGTTCTCGACCGATTCCTGGGTTCCGAGGGTCGAGTTCGCCAGTATGTGATCTTCGCTATAGACCAACTTGTTGAACACATTCGTGGCGATAATAGACGGCCTTACGTTTCGGCGATTTATGTTTTCGATGGTTTCGCGTTTTATTCTTTCGAACTCCTTTTCATCCCATCGCGGCTCCAACAGAATCTCCTCCACCAACGCATAGACTTCATCGAATTTTGAAGACAGGGCGTTCGCCCGAATCACAATGGATTCACGCGTGGTGAACATGGAAATGTTTGCCCCGAGATTGTCGATGGCCTCTTCCAATTCGATGGGGGTTTTGTTTTTCGTGCCTTCCATCATGATATCCGTCATCAGATTGGCCACACCCACTTTGTTCGGATCATCAAGCAGGAGGCCGCCCTTCAACGTGATCGAGAAATTCACCAAAGGCAATTCATCGTGCTCAATCCCGAGAATTTTCAAACCGTTGTTATACTCATGCTGCCAGATCTCCGGCAAACTCAATACCGGTGCCGGTCCTTTCGGCGGCTCCACCCTGCGGTCAAATTCGGAGGGAATCTTTTCTACCGTCAACTCCGATTTCTCGAGTTCGGGCTCATCTGTTTCCGCAGCAATGTCTTCCTCAACCACCGGAAATTTTTCAGAATTTTCCGCGATCAATTCCGTTTGTCCTTTTGGCACGAAACTGGTCAACACATACGGCTTGTCTTTTATATACGTGTTATAGACTCGCCAAATATCTTCTTTCGTAACCTCCAGGATGTTTTGCAAATCTAGCTCGATGAAATCGGCTGAACCGGCGTATTCATTGTAGAATGCCAACCGAAACGATTTATTCAATATGCTCGAAATGCTGTTGTAGAAATTGGTTTCGGTTTTGGCTTTGATTCTTGCCAGGTCCTCATCGTTGAATCCGTCTTCTTCAAATTTCGTCAAAGCCTCAAAAATGCCCTGCTCAACCTCGTTGAGAGGTTTTTTTGGAAAGGCTCGAATCCTAATTCGGAAGTCACCGGTGATTTCCATGTCGTTTTGCCATGCCGAAACAGAAGGTGCCAATTTCTTCCCTTCCACGATCACTTTATAAAGCGGGGCCTTCTTACCATCCGCCAACAAATCCGCCAGCAGATCCAGAGCATATGCATCTTTGCTGTACTCTTCGATCGTCGGAAACACCATATTCAGTTCCGGTGATTTGGCGAAGTTGTCTTCATGGTATGCGCGTTTGGTTTCGGACAAAGAAACACGTCGCACTTCGGGTTCCGGAACCTCGGGACGCGCTTTGATCTCACCGAAATACTTCTCAACCCATTGCTGCGTTTGCTGAACATCAAAGTCACCAGCAATCACTAATGTGGCATTGTTGGGTCCGTACCATTTTTTGAAAAAATTTCTGACATCGTGCAGATTAGCATTTTGCAAATCCTCCAGAGAGCCGATAACTTGCCAGTTGTAAGGATGATTTTCTGGATAGAGAAGTTTGTGGATCACGTAATTGGTATGACCGTAAGGTCTGTTGTCCACCCGTTGCCTTTTTTCATTTTGCACGACATCCTGCTGATTCCTGAAAGCTTCACTGGTAACCGTGCTTAACAACCAACCCATGCGGTCGGACTCCAACCACAAAGCCATTTCGAGGGCGTTCTTTGGCACAATTTCAAAATAGCCTGTGCCATCCTCGAACGTGAATCCATTGAGGGTACCGCCAGCATCTTGGATTTTCTTGAAGAACTGATCCTGCCCCACATGCTGAGATTCCTGGAACATCATGTGCTCAAAGAGATGCGCAAATCCCGTTCGACCCTTAACTTCCCGATTTGAGCCCACGTGATATAAGACCGCCACGGACGTGATGGGGTCGGACCGATCTTCGTGAAGAATGACCTCCAGACCATTGTCGAGAGTGTATTCTTCATAATCGATCTTTAGTTTGGAATTCTGGGCAACACTGCCCTTGAGAAGAATCAAAACCCCTAACAGAGCGACCAGCAGTTGAGACTTTTTCATCATACCTCCCGTTTTTGTTTGGTGAACGGTCTTTCGCAATGTAAAGAAATCCTCGTCGGAAAACAACTATTTTTGTGATGCTGAAGAGACGGCCTTCTGCTTTGTGGTCGAATAGCCCCCACAAGGCGCAATTCAAATATCGAAAAAAGAGGCCAGCATCCGACCTCAAATTATTGAAACTATTTTGATAAAAGGGCGTTAGTGTGGTTAGTTCTCTTCTATCACCTCAAGATGGAATTCAGTTTAATTTACAATTCCCATCCAAAATCAATCACCATGAGGGAGGTTAAGCCATGAACAAACGTGTCCTGAGCGCTTGTCTTGTCACATTTGTAATTCTCGGAGGTGTTATGGCTAAGGACGACACCGGAGATTCCAAGATCTTCCCGTACGACTACGAAATGAAGGATTTGGACAACGGCCTGCGAGTCATCGTGATTCCGACGGATTATCCGAACATCGTGTCACTGCAAATTCCGGTACAAACCGGCTCCCGCAACGAGGTTGAACCCGGAAAATCGGGGTTCGCGCATTTCTTCGAACACATGATGTTTAGAGGAACCGAAAAATATCCCGCGGAAAAATACACCGAGCTTTTAAAGAACGCCGGTGCCGACCAGAATGCTTACACCTCAGACGATTTGACCAACTATCACATCACCTTTTCTAAAGAAGATCTTGAAACCATCCTCAAGCTTGAAGCCAACCGCTTCCAGAATCTCAAATTCTCGGTGGAAGACTTTAAGACGGAAGCAAAAGCTGTTCTCGGGGAATACAATAAAAGCTCATCGAATCCCATCAACAAGCTCATTGAAGTGCAACGCGACGCCGCTTTCGAGAAACATACATACAAACACACCACGATTGGCTTTCTCGAAGACATCAAAGACATGCCCAATCAGTACGACTACAGTTTGAAGTTTTTCGACCGCTACTATCGTCCGGAGAAAACCACAATCATCTTGGCGGGTGACGTTGAGCCGAACAAAGCGTTCGAACTTGTGAAAAAATATTGGGGCGATTGGGAGAGAGGTGACTACACCGCGAATATTCCCAAAGAACCCAAGCCGGACGGCCCCGTTTACGAACATGTGGAGTGGAAGGTACCGACTCTACCCTGGGTCACCGTCGCGTTTCATGGCCCGGCATTTTCCGAAACTGAAAACGATATGGCCACCATGGACGTCATTTCTCAATTTGCCTTCTCGCGAAGCTCACCGCTCTATCAAAAGCTCGTGGTAAAAGAACAAAAAGTCGATCAGCTCTGGCCCTATTTCCCGGATCGTATCGACCCCTATTTGCTAACCGTCGCAGCTCGAGTGAAAAATATTGAGGATGTTTGGTATGTGCG
>JAABYK010000356.1:10217-18565 GCA_011775825.1 Candidatus Zhuqueibacterota bacterium
GAGATTGGAGGACATCAAATCAAATTTGAAGTACTCCTTCGCGAACAGCATGGACAACTCGGAAGCGATTGCCAGCCGTATCGTAGGTTATGTGGCCAGAACTCGCGATCCGGAAACAGTGAATCAGGTTTATCAACTCTATGATGGTATTACCCAAGATGATGTCCTGACAGAGGCTGAACGGTACTTTACGGATAACAGGTTGGTTGTGGTGACGCTATCAAAAGAACCGCTTCCCGAGCTAAAGAACAAAGCCGGCTCCATCGACGATCTCGTTAAGGCTGCCAAACAAACGCCGTCAGAGATCGAGACCGTCTTGATCAGCAATGATTCGCCCCTCATCGACTTTCGAATTCTGTTCAACGTTGGCGCGGCATATGATCCGGATGGAAAGGAAGGCCTTGCGCAATTAACGGCAGCCATGATTACGGAAGCCGGAAGCAAGTCCATGAGCTACGAGGAAATCCAGGAGGCGTTATTCCCGTTGGCGGCAGGCTTTAATAATCAAGTGGATAAAGAGATGACGGTTTTCATGGGGAGAACGCATAAAGACAACCTCAACGCATATTATGGGATCGTCTCCGAACAATTGCTAAACCCGGGATGGGATGAAGAAGACTTTACGCGAGTAAAAACAGATTTGATCAATTTCATCAAGGTCAATTTGCGAGAAAACAACGATGAGGAGTTGGGGAAGGAAGTGCTTTATGAGATGATTTATCAAAATCATCCCTATGGGCATGTGAATTACGGACATATTTCGGCCCTCGAAAAATTGACTTTGGAAGATGTAAAAGAATTTTACAAGACCAATTACACGCGCGCCAATTTGGTTTTGGGAATGGCGGGTGATTTCTCGGATGAATTTTTGACGAATGTCAAAAAAGACTTGGGTCAATTGCCAGAAGGCACACCTGCTCAGATTGCGTTTCCGGATCCGAAAAAAACTGCAGGTCTGGAAGCTGAAATAGTTCAGAAAGAGACGCGGTCGACGGCCATCTCGTTCGGGTTTCCCGTTGAAGTCACCCGTTCGCATCCCGACTTCCCGGCATTATGGTTGGCGCGTTCGTATTTTGGTGAACATCGCTCTCATAACAGTTTTCTCTTCCAACGCATCCGAGAGANNGATCCGAATTTGGGTCGTCAACAGCAAATTTTTCAGGTTTGGATTCGGCCCGTGGAAACTGTCCAAAACGCGCACTTCGCGACGCGTGTGGCCATGTACGAGCTGAACAAACTCATCAACGAAGGCATAAGCCCGGAAGATTTCGAGCAAACCCGAAATTATCTCCTGAAGTTTGTCAACATCCTCACGAAGACGCAAAGTCGCCAACTCGGTTACGCCCTGGATAGCCATTACTACGGCATCGATGAGTTTACAAAATACATCACGGTGGAGCTGGAGAAACTCACTGTAGAAGATGTGAACCGGGTTATCAAGAAGCATCTCCAGGACGAGAACGTTAAGTTTGCTTTTATCACAAAAGATGCTGATGACTTAAAGCAGCGACTCATCAACAACACGACTTCTCCCATGACGTATGACGCGGAAAAGCCAGCAGCGCTGCTTGAAGAGGATAAGATTATCCAAGATTACAAATTGGACTTCCAATCGGACAAAGTCAAAATCAGGCAGGTGGAAGAAGTCTTTCTCAACGAGGTAGGAACAAACTGAGCAAAACGAAATGAAAAAAGCCCTATCGAGAAACTCGGTAGGGCTTTTTCTTTTTTGGACAAGCGTGCTACACTTAGCCGCTAAAATGCTTTCTGTTTTATTTGAAAAAAGCGAACAGAATTCCCAATATCACGCCTAGCTGCCCAACCCAAAAAATGAACATCCATTTGATGATCTCTGATCTTGTCGCCGAAATCATACTCACTAATTCCGTTTTCGTCTCCGAATTCATGTTCAACAATTCGGATCTTGTCTCCGAAATCATGCTCACCAATTCAGTTCTGAGACCATTAATTTCATCCGACAGACGCCGCTCAAATTTTTCTTCCACGTACTGCAAAATATCATTCTTTTGCTCCGAGTTGAACTGATTGAGTAACTCAACAAGTGAGTCAACCGCCTCGTCGCCCAACTTATCACGCTAAGGTTTTCCGACTGTGACTACCGGCAATGCTCGCTCCTGTTTCTATTAACCGTGAAAATGTACGTAAAACGGTTCAAAAAGTCAACAAAACAGTTGATTTTAGGGTAGGGACGGCCTGAAGGAATTGAAGGGGTTACATCATTGCAATTACGTAAGACAAGTAGGCTGGGGAAAATTCTAATGAAGAGTCCCGCTTGCGGCAAGAGACTTGCCGTGTACCTACCCAAGAAGGCACACAGCAAATCACCTTAGCTCACTTTAGAAAGAAGGCTCATCACCAGAGTTTTCGGACAACAGCTCGGAGTCAGTTTTCGAAACTTCACCGGGTTTTATGACCGTGAAATTTGTGGTTTTCTTAGTGGATTTTCTGCTGTCTAGGTCTAAAACGCTTAACGTCAATTGATAACGCCCGGTTGGAAGTTCGTCTACAGGAATCCTTGCCGTAATAAAGGAAGTCGTTCCTGGCTTTTCCTTGTTGAACCGCAGGGACTTAATCTGTTCTTTCTCCTCATTGTAAATCCTATAGACTGCTCTGAAGCAGTTATTGGAATTTGTATGTGAAAATTGGAGATTATATACTTCCGAATAAACGTGGAGGATGTCCGATCCGGGATTGACAATGCGTGGAACGTTTGGCAAAATCTTCTGGTTGTTTTTTACGAGAATACTATTATCGCTCGTTGGGGTGATCCTGGTAGCAATTTGTAAATCACTGAGACCTAACGAGAGACCTTGATAATTGGGAATTCGAAGCGTTTTCTTAAAGCTCAGGGTTTGAAGCGTCTCTAAGTCTGTTAACCCAACGCGAGCCTGGTAGTCGCCCGATTCCACAAGAAAGGAAAAGCGAATTACTCTTGGAAGCCTGGGAAGATCGATTTCATCAAAAGACTCGACTTTAACTGAGTCGACGAACGCTTCACTGGCTACGGGATTATCCGAGATGTCACGCAAGGCAATCGACAGACGATAGCTGGCGAAGAAGCCATCCACATATTTGACAAATTGCAGGTTTTGGGTGGGGATCTGACAGAAAATTTCCAAGAAGGTCTTCTCCGGGGTGGCCGACTTGAAACTTAGAAACTCAAATGCAAAGATTGCCCCCGTGGCGCCGTGACTACTCGGTTCCGAAGCCGTTGCATGAGTGAAGTTGAGTGAGTAGCAGAGTAACAGGAGAACCCAAAATCTGCTGGTGAAGAGAATGCGGTCGTCCTTGAAAGAGGGGGAAAACATGTTCTTACTCCTTTAAGATTTGATTCATCCGTGAATACACTCATATCGTCCGATCTAAAGCCTTCCTATAGCAAAAGATGGGCGAAAGTGTTAGAATTTTCAACAAAGTTTTACAAGAAGTATGCCAAGATGAGGTTGTGAATTTAGAACGCAGAAGAGCGGTGCTGTAAGTGAAGTAGATTATTCTAAATTAGAGATGGTAGGAGAAGGCAATCAGGGATTTTGAAGCAGTTAAATCTTTGTACCAAATTGTACACTGTATTGTCATCAAACAAATTTAAAGACCAACACGCCAGGCTTAACTAAACAACGCTTCGATGTCTTCAACGGTTAAATGTTTGAAAAAGCCTACGTCGGTGGTGATGAGACTCGACACCAAATCCTTCTTGCGATTCTGCAACTGCACTATTTTTTCTTCGACCGAACCTTTGGTGATCATCTTGTAAACAAACACATGTTTATCCTGCCCGATGCGGTGGGTGCGGTCGGTTGCTTGTGTTTCGACAGCGGGATTCCACCAGGGATCGTAGTGAATCACATAATCCGCCGCTGTCAAATTCAAACCCGTTCCTCCTGCTCTCAGGCTGATCAGAAAAATCTTGCAAGTTTCCTCATTTTGAAACCGCTCCACACACCTTTCACGATTGCGCGTTTGGCCATCAAGATATTCATAAGAAATCCTGGCCGAGTCAAGGTACCTGCGAATGATGGCCAGCATGCGCACGAATTGCGAAAACACCAAAACCTTATGTCCTTCTGCCAGCAACTCATCAAAATATTCGATGAGTATATCGTATTTCCCGACTTTCCCGGGAAATGTCTCCTCAACCAGAATCGGATGACAGGCGATCTGTCTGAGTTTTGTCAACCCTTCAAGTACGCTCATACGAGACTTGTCCATCCCTACGTCGGCGATCTGCTTGAGAAGCTTGGCACGATAGTAATCCCGCCATTGTTTATAGACTTTCTCCTGTTGTGACGACATCTCACAATAGACACGATTTTCGACTTTTGGCGGCAAGTCCTGTTCTACCTGCTCCTTGGTGCGCCGTAAGACAAACGGAAAAACCATTTTTTGAAGAAGTTCGCCAGCTTCCTGGTTGCGATTTTGTTCAATTGGCCTGGCAAAGGCATTCTTGAAGTAGTTTAAGTTTCCCAAAAGCCCAGGATTGAGGAATGAGAAAAGCGACCACAATTCGATTGTGGTGTTTTCCACAGGTGTGCCGGTGAGCGCAAGCCGATGCTTCGCTTTCAGCACTTTCGCCGCTTTTGCGGTTTGAGAGACCGGATTCTTGATGTTTTGCGACTCATCGAGGATTACATAGTTGAACTGTACATCTTTCAAGAAAAGAATGTCCTGTCTCAAGGTCCCATAACTCGTCAGGATGAGCTCATAATTGTCGTAGTTCTTCGGTGTCCTGTCCCGGTCGTCTCCTGTCTGTTTGTACACCCGCAAACAAGGCGCAAAGCGTTCAATTTCATTAATCCAATTAAAAATCACAGAGGTCGGACAGACAATCAAGCTCGGCTCTTTCTTACCGTTTTGGTATTCTGAAAGCAGAAGAGTCAAAGCCTGGATGGTTTTGCCCAGGCCCATGTCATCGGCTAAACAACCCCCAAATTGAAATTCTTTTAGAAAATGCAGCCAATCGTATCCTGCCTTCTGATAAGGACGCAGTATGCCCTGCAACGAATCCGGAATTGTAACCTCCTTAATGCCTTCGAAATTTTTAAGCTGCCTCAACTTCTCATGATAGGACGAATCGAAGTCTTTCTGACTCGCTTCTGCAAAGAGTTCATCAATTAGCGTGACATGGAAATGCGAGAGTTTGAGTCGGCCCTCTTCCGTCTCGGACAAGTTAAACACATGTCGAAACCGGTCAAGCCATTCTTTTGGAATGACTGCAGAGCTTCCATCTGCCAGTTTTACATAATGCCTCTTTTGCTTAAGCGCCTTCCTTAGTTCGTTCAAAGACAGTAGAATCCCACCGAAATCTATTTCCATCTTTACGTCAAACCAGTCGATCCCGGATTCCACTGCTACGCGAACTTTTGCCGGGTAGCGATTGACTTTATACCGTTTCAGATTTTCCTCTCCGAAAACCACAAAACTTGAGCCAGCCAATTCAGGAACGTCGTGTGTAAGCCAATGCAACGCTTTGTTCTTACGCGTAATGATTTTGCCATTGTGGATGACTTTGACACTCGTTTCCATAAGCTTCTTTTTTACTTCTGCTTCCTGATCGAAATCTCGCACAACTCTTATGAAGCTGTTTTCTTCCGCGCCGGAACCCCAAAGAGCCTGCCTTGTCTCGTTGGAATCCACTTCCACCCCATCATATGAAAACCTCAAGTTTACCAGAATGCCGTCTTCTATCTCGCTCAAATAAAGTCGTTTTTCGGAAATCTTATCAACGGTCTTGGTACGTGCTTCTTTTGGGAGTCGAAGATTTTCAAACAAGTCCGTTTGAGAGGTAAGTGAATTCAGAAAATTTGGGACATCCTTTTTCGGAACCGTGACTTCAAGGCCACTACGCGTAAATGGAATCAGACCAGAGGCGTTGTTCAGGTCAGCAACCTCAATTGCCGTATCATTTCTCAGAAGCCAAACCGGTTCAGAGGACAACACGCGGTATTCATCGTCGAAAATCGACGTTTCGTCGCCCACCGTTAGCTGGGCAACGAATTGCGCCTCATCGGTTGTGTGAGATAAACAAAACTCAATCTGCGCCTTTTCCGAGGCAAACTTAAGCGGAGCTTCCGGATTCTCATACCGTGGTAGATAAACCCGGCTTTCTTGCAGCAGATTAAGCAGAAACCCAACTTTGTCCCCGTACTTAAATTTATAGGAGCGAGGTCTTTGGAAGTAGTAATAATGAAGAGATTCGACTTCATTCCATTTTTCGAGAAAACTCAAGACCAGCCGATCATTCCGGCTGCATACGATTCTGTTATCGAAAATATCGTTATAGCCTATATTATGCGCGACGCCTAATGAACCATCTTTTCTTATCGTCGCCTTTTGAGGATGAAGAGTCCATCCCATCGAACTCAAGCTCAGGGTGTAAAAAAGTTGCCATTTGGGTTTCGAGGTTGACTGCGCATCCTGTTCTTGACCGACTTGCGCCAGGTAGAGTTTCCAGATCGGATCGGAAACTTTTGCTCCACCAGTTGACGCGTCGTGTTCATAATGGTCCTTTGCTGTCAGCAGTGCCGCAACGATGTGTTTGCAATCGTCCCAATACGGGCAGGTACATTCCGCAAAGAACCAACCCTCCCCCTCCTCTTCCACGGTAACAATATAATCGTCCGTTCCGGAGACGACCGCTTCGAAATAATGCGGATCGATTTCAAGTATCCGTACGCGCTTCTGTCGATAGTAAGTCTCTCCGCGCAGATAAATCGTCCCCGTAACTAAGTTTCGAATGTCCTGCTTTGTAATTTTCATTCTCAGCCCTGGAATATCTAAACTCTTAATTTAAAGTTCTTGTAAAGAAACATCAAGAGCTATTTGGAGAAAATTGAAACGAATTGATTTGAATTTTCCATAAAGTATCGTAGTTTCAAATTGATGACTCTTCGGTTGGACTTATTAAGAAACAGTTTGGCGGAAACATTTGGCTCGGCTCGTGTCGGTACAAACGAGCCGTTGGCCAAACATTGTAACTGGCGAGTCGGTGGCCCGGCTGACTTATTCGTCAGCGTGAAAAATGCGCATGAGTTGATTCAAACGGTACGATTAGCCCACAAGCACGGCATCCCACCCACCATCCTGGGATTCGGTGCGAACGTGTTGGTGTCCGATGCCGGCATTCGTGGCTTGGTGATCTTAAATCGGGCGCAGCGGATTTCATTCCAGCCAAATTACCTCGTGGAGGCCGACTCCGGGACGAACCTCGCTGTTCTAGCAAAGCAAGCTGCCCAACTGGGCGTCGGGGGCTTAGAATTTCTGATTGGCATTCCGGGCACAGTGGGAGCCGCCGTGGCCGTGAATGCCGGAACGCGCACGCGCTGGATCAGCGGACTGCTCGAATCCGTCAGAGTGCTACAAAACGATGGCGAGGTAGAATGGCTTTCTCCAAAAGAATTGTCATTTTCCTATCGAACCAGCCGGTTGAAACAAACCGGCGAAGTGGTAATCGCGGCAAAGCTTCGGGGCAATCCTGATGAGCCTGCAAACATCGAACGCAAAATGAAAAAAGAACTTCAAGTGCGCAAAAATCAACCGACCGGACCCAGCGCGGGCTCTGTGTTCAAAAATCCCCCGAATGACTTTGCCGGTCGTCTCATTGAAGCATGCGGTCTGAAAGGCTTCCGAATTGGCGGCGCACAAATCTCGGAGATGCATGCCAATTTTATCCTTAACGTTGGGGGTGCCAAGGCTCAGGACATCAAGGCGATCATTGGGCATGCGAAAAGCGAAGTCTCAAAGCGACTCGATATCACACTCGAAGAGGAGATCCGTTATTTGGGTCAGTGGTAACAAGCAACTCAGCTCCTGCGCAGCAAACTCACCAACTCGATATGCGCTGTATGCGGGAACATATCCACGGGCTGCACGATCGCTAATTGGTAATCCGATTCGCACAACTGCTTTGCATCTCTGGCGAACGTAGTCGGATTGCACGAGACATAAACAATCGTCTGCGGCTTCAACCTGAGCACACAATTCAGCACATCCACGTGCATGCCCGCTCGAGGCGGATCAATCACCACGGTTGTGGGACGATCCAATTCACCCAAATCGTGCAACATGTCTTTGAGCGAGTCTTCTAAATCCCCGGGGACAAACGTGCAATTTTCGGCGCCGTTCAACTCAGCGTTGATTCTCGCATCTTCTACCGCGTCCTGTACCACCTCAAACCCAACGACGTGGCGGACTCGGTTTGCAACATACAGAGCAATCGTACCGGCGCCTGAGTACAGATCGAACACCGTATCCTTCTCGTTGAAATCGGCGAACTCGATCACTTTATCATACAAAATTTCTGCGCCCTTGGTGTTGGTTTGAAAAAATGA
>JAABYK010000356.1:18678-22897 GCA_011775825.1 Candidatus Zhuqueibacterota bacterium
TCAATAAATTCTGAGCCAGATTTTCGACATGGTGGTAAGATTTCGGTCGCTCCGCCGTCACAATATTGATCATGGTCTCACCGGTGTTTTTCCCTTCCCGAATCACCAGATGTCGCCAAAAGCCGGAATGATCCTTGGTGGTGTACGCCGGGGCACCGCCGTCTAACGCGAACTGTCGTACAGAACTCAGAACCTCGGCGCTAAACGGCGACTGCAAATAGCACGTATCCAAATCCAGGATTTTGTCGAAACGGCCACGGACGTGCAAGCCCAGGGTAAAATCCTTCGGCTTGGTGATTTCATCGGAATCGATTTCGGCCTGCGTCAGCCAGCGTTGCTGACCGAAGGAGAATTCCATCTTGTTGCGGTAGTAATAAGGATCGGGGGAAGACAAGGTTGGCCGCACCGGAGGCGTTTTGAATCCACCCAGATGTTCGAGGCTTTCCACAACCTGGTGATGTTTGTGCCTCAGTTGGGCTTCGTAATGCAGATTCTGGAACCGACATCCCCCGCATTCACCAAAGTGCGGGCATCGCGGTGTCACGGCTTCGGAGGATTCCTCCAAAACCCGGACGCTGCGGGCTTCGGCATATCCCCGTTTCTTTCGCAGAATTCTCGCCCGGACTTTCTGGCCCGGAATCGAATTCTCCACAAACACCACCAGCCCATTCGATCTCGCCACACCGCGCCCACCGAATGCCAGAGATTGGATTTCTAAGTTTAGTTCTGTACCGCGTTTGAGGCTGGGCTCCATGTTGATTGCTTCCCTTTGCTCCTAAACCGAAATTCACTACAAACAAAATGACGTTCGATGCATCTTGAGTTTTAAAACCAGTCTCCAATTCGCCACAGTTGCTATTTCAAAATCGCAATCATCTCCTTTTGAATCGGTCCGTAAACCTTGGGTCCGTCTACCGAAAAATAGACGTTGATTTCGCTGCGGACGCCAAATTTCTCCAAATAGATGCCGGGTTCGATGGTGAACCCCAGTCCGGAGATGATTTCCCTTTGGTCCTGCGTTTCGAGGTTGTCCATGTTCACGCTGTTGCCATGAATTTTGGTGTCCAGACTGTGGCCGGTGCGATGATAAAAGTAGTCGCCATAGCCGGCGTCCGTAATCACCTTTCGAACCTGCCTGTCGACTTCCCAGCCTTGAAGGGTCTTCCCCTGCTCCGAGGCCTGTCCCAGCAAATCCAGTCCGGCATCGCGTGCCTGCGCAACAATGTCAAAAATCTTGCGCTGTTCCTCAGGGACCGACTCACCGGCAAAGCCCATCCAGGTGATGTCGGCATACACCGCGTTTGGCGTCTTCTCTTTGCCAAACAAATCGATAAGCACCGTATCGTTTTGCTTGATTGGACTGAAGCGATTCGGCGACGGCGCATAATGCGGATTGCTGGCGTTGGCATTCACCGCCACAATCGGCGGCTCCTCCGTGACCATGTTGGCTTCCTCCAGACGTTCCAAAATAAATTTTTGAACCTCATATTCGTTAATCTTCTCCTGCCCTTTCAACTTGTCGCCGATTAGTGCAAATACCTCGTCCTTGATCCTGTGAACGTTCTCCGTGGCGTAAATATGCGACTGCAATTGTTCCTCAGACCACGGCCCCTGAAAATACTGCACCAGATTCGCCGATGTCACCACTTCGACGCCGATCTCACGAACCACGTCCAGAGTGCCTCCGTCCACGCAGGACACGTAAGGTATGGCGCCTCCTGGGGAATACTCCATGGCTATCTTTCTCTTCCCATTGAGTATCGGCTTGAGTTTGTTCTTGAGTTCCTGCCAACCCACGTAAAATTCAGTTTGTTTCGGCGGATTCGGAAAGTTGCTGCGTTCGATCTTGTGTACCAGAAGCACCGGCTCGCCCTTTTGCGGAATGAAATAAAACCAGCGCCTCGTGAGAATGCGATCCGGTTCAATACCCACGAAATTTGTGGCGATGTAATTCTGTCCATGGAAATCGAACAGTAGCCAACCGTCGATTCCCTGATCTTTCAAATGCTCTTGAATTTCTGTTAAGTTTGTTAATGACATTCCTGCCGCTCCTTTCAATAAGATCGTCTTAAAAGTAATTTTCGCACAAAGATAAAAAGAGATTCGCACAAAGGCACAAAGACGCAAAGCTTGCACCAAGAACAAAAGAATTAAGTTCGGATCAATTTTGCCTTCATCTCTTAAGAATTCTTCTCGCGCCAACATACCGCCGCCGGTAATATTTTTCATTCAGATTGGAAATGATCACGCCGTTATGGGTGCTCGCATGAGCAAATTCGTTCTCGCCAACGTAAATCCCAACGTGGGAAACCCCATAATTTTCTATCTTCTCAAAAAACACGAGATCGCCGAATTGCAGTTCCGATTCTTCCACGAAGCGTCCTTCTTTGAACATCGATCTGGCTCTGTGTGGCAAAGTCAATTCGATGGCATTTTTGAAAACGGTACGCACAAACCCGGAGCAATCCATGCCGCTTCTTGTGGTTCCGCCCCATCGATACGGAACTCCCAAATAAGCATTTATTTGCTGAGTTAATGCTCGATTAACCGAAGACGATGTTTTTTCCCTATCAAGACCGGAATTCCCATGATATCGATCCGAATTCTCTGAAGTATTCGGCTCCGTGTACTTCGGTTTTGGACGCAACCCACCGCAATACCAGCAACTCAATAGCAGGCAACCTGCCCCTAATAAGCCTAAGATTTTAACTTTCATACGCATCCCGAAAAGGTAGAGTTAAAGAACCGTTTGGTATGATGCAACATTTGAAATTTTCGTCTAACTGTGATTGAGCAATTCTCCAACCTTCGTCCAAACTTGCTGCCGATGTTATGCCCATACGTGCCACCACGTCGTTCGGCAACTTCGAAATCAGAATAATGTTCGCTGCTTTTGCCTTCATTCTAACGGATAACGCAGTGGTACCGTTCAGGGTGTAATTGTGTTTGAGTTCATTCAAAAAGGTTGGCTCATCTGACAAGTCGAACCAATCCAGAAACGTGTTAGAACCGACGCCTTGAGAACACTCGGCAAGCATCAGAATCACGCCACCTTCTTTGACGGCCTGAAAAGCATTATGTAGCGACTTGTGGGCCTGAATCATATTTATGTCTTTCGGATGTCCGCCACAACTTACGACCACCAAATCCGCCTGCTCCTTGACCGGAATCTTGTAGAAAGAGTCCACCAACGCACACGCTTGCTCATGCGCTGCAAACAAATCTCCACTCATGATTTCCACGATTTCGCCGGCGTCATTCACAATTGTCTCGACCAAATAATCGACCTTCAGAAAACGCAGAGACTCCCGCAAATCTTCCTGAACGGGATTGCCTGTCAACACACCGGACCGGCATTTCGGCTGAATGGCGCCCGAATTCTCGTCAATTGTAAGCGCGTGATTTTTGCGAATGGTCTCGTAACCGGCACATCCCGGATTTATCATTTTCCATCCCCCACCGTATCCCGCAAAATAGTGATGCACGGCCGTACTCACCACGATCACGAACTCGGCTTCGACGATGTTCCGGTTAATGAAAACCGGCGTGCCATGTGTCGTCTCGCCCAAATATACCAAATCCAGTTCATTTTGACAATCGTGTTCGATTACCTTAACCCGATTTACGACCTCGTTGCCAACAATTTGTTCAATCTCACCATCGGTGTGAGGCACGTGCGAACCCAGCGCCAGCAAAACGTTCACGTCCCTATCTGAAACTCCGCAGACATTAAGGTGGTCCAGCAGCATCGGAAGCAAAATCGGTGCGCCACAATTTCGGGTCTTATCCGGAGCAACAATCACGGTTTGGCCAGGTCTATCAATAATTTCACGCAGAGGTTTGGATGCAATTGGGGATGCCAAAGCAACTTCAAATGATTTTTTGGGGGGCTTGGTAGGATTCGCCCTTCGTGGTTTCAGAATATCCAGGACATGCTGGTCGCGAATGTCGAACTCGAAAAACTTTTGACCAAATGCTAATCGGACGTGTGCCAAACAAACTCCGAAACCAGTTCAAAAAACATCCATTTCTGGAATTCAATTTACATGATTTAAGTCGGAAAGTCAATTTCTTTTTCAGATACAGAAGCGGCAAAGTTGGTTAGTCATTTGAACGCTGCAACACACAAATCAAACCCGAGCCGCAGTATGATTCTGATTATCAAAATGCTTGACCCTTTGCATATTTATCGATATTTTCCGGCTAATCACATTCTTCA
>JAABYK010000356.1:22905-26824 GCA_011775825.1 Candidatus Zhuqueibacterota bacterium
AGGAGCTTACACGTCCGTTGTGGCCTTTCTCATTTTTGGCCTCTGGCGTCTCAAGCAGAACCAAGTCGAAGGCACACCAAAGGTGTCGGTTGTGGTAGCGGCAAGAAACGAAGAACAAAATCTCAGGCGGTGCCTCGAAGCCCTAACCCATCAGAGCTATCCTCGGGAGCGCCTGCAACTCATCGTCGTGGACGATCGCTCTCAAGATGGCACACGTGAAATCCTGAATCATTACCGTTCTAAGCTTCCGGAGCTGTTGAAAACGATTCGAATCGCTGAAAATGAAACCCATCCCAGCTCCAAAAAACATGCCTTGACTCGTGGCATTGCCCGGGCGACTGGAGAGTTCATCTTTACCACCGACGCCGATTGCACACCGCCATCTGCGTGGATATCCGAAATGGCCTCCCTGTTTGCTCCGGAAATTGGCATCGTCATCGGTCCGGCACCCATCACCGCAAAAAACGAGCTTTGGGATAAACTCATGGGTCTGAACACCCTCGCCAAGGAATTCGTGGCAGCCGGGGCCGCGGGCTGGAATCTGGGCGTTACGTGTACCGGTAGAAATCTCGCATACCGTAAGGCGGTGTTTCACGAAGTCGGAGGGTTCAACAACATCGCTCACAGTCTCTCCGGTGATGACGACTTATTTCTGCAAGAAGTCACAGGTGCAACTCGCTGGCGTGTCACCTATTCGTTAAATCCAAACACGGCCGTTCCCAGCCAAGCCAAAAAGAATCTGTCGTCATTTGTCACCCAACACCGCCGACACGCTTCTGCGGGTCAATATTACACAAAGCCGATCCAGGCTTCGTATTTGGTCTTTAATATCGCCAATTTGTCTTTGTTCGTATTTTTCGCATTTGGCTTGTTCTATGATGACTTGTTTCCATTGGCGATGCTGACTTTTGGACTAAAACTGATTCTTGATTTTTTGGCACTTTATTTGATTGCAAAAAACCTAAGAAAAGAAACTCTACTTGTCGTATTTCCATTATGGGAAATCTTCTTTTTACTCAGTCAGATTTTCATCTCTCCGCTGGGCTTTGTTGGCAAGTCCAGGTGGAAATAGAAAACTTCGGAGCAGGCTATGGGCGAAAAGGGAAGAAAATTTATGAACAACAAAATAAATTACAGTGATGAACCGATGGAAGACGTCAAAGTGATCCCCGACTTTCTTCCACCTCCTGAAGAACTCGCGTTTAAAGAAGAAACCGTAAAAGTAACCATTGCCCTGAGCAAACGCAGTGTGGATTTCTTTAAGCGACAAGCAAAACACCATACCACCCGATACCAGAGATTGATTCGTAGACTGTTGGATGAATATGTGAGCAGGCAAGCTTCACGCTAAAATCTGCCCATCAAATTTAAGAGAAAAATTCAAGAATTTCTTCCCCGTAGGTGGACCAAATGCAAGAAATCCCACTAAAACCATTACTCAGGAGCATTACAGCAAAACGATTGGCGAATGCCGGGCTGACCATTTCCTCCTACTTGCTTTCCGCTTTAATGAGAAAGCCCGCTGTTTGGGGAAAACCATTTATTCTGACCGTTGAGCCGACGAACATCTGCAATTTAAAATGCCCGCTGTGTGTCACCGGGAATGGCCGATTGACTCGACCAGCCGGGGTTATGAACTTTAAGACCTTCAAACGAATCATCGATGAGGTTGGCGATTTCCTGTTCTACCTGCTACTGTATCAACAGGGCGAACCGTTTATCAATAATGAGTTCATCCGGTTCGTTGAATACGCCAAAGCCAAACGAATCTTTGTGACGACCAGCACCAACGGCCACTTTCTTACCCAAGAGACCGCAAAACGCGCCGTGGCGTCGGGAATCGATTCCATGATCGTTTCGATTGATGGTGCGGATCAAGACACGTATGCCAAATACAGGATGGGTGGCAGATTGTCCGAAGTGCTCACCGGCGTCGAGCATCTCGTCTGCGAACGGCAACGCCAAAGTCGCCGAACGCCTTTTGTGTTCATCCAATTCATTGCGATGCAACACAACCGGCATCAAATTTCCGACATGAAAAAGCTGGTGAAGAATGTCGGAGCAGATAAACTTCTTGTGAAGACCGCTCATGTTGAGACCGTGCACGAGGCGAAAAAGTGGCTGCCCACAGAAACGCACCTGACGAGATACCGCCTTGAGGGAGACAATTTAAAAGTCAATAGAAGGGGTAAGGGCCCGTGCCTGCGGCCCTGGACAAGTCCGCTGATAAATTGGGATGGTTCCGTCGTTCCCTGCTGCTTTGATAAAAACGGTCATCATACTCTCGGATGGCTGAAACAGGAAACCGATGTGGAACAAATTTGGACGTCAAAAAAATATGACACCTTCCGAACCAACATGCTTACGAATCGAAACAGCCTCGATATCTGCTCAAACTGCTCGCAGGGACTCCGGCTTTTCATTTAAGCCCGGGCAGTTTTTCTTTGCGAAAATTCTTGTGGCAATCTTGACCGTTTTGTTCTTAGTCAGAGATATCCAAATCCCGTTCATTGTTGACGCCTTCAAATCGGCGAGGTTGAGTTATTTAGCGCCCGCATTTTTACTTCTGGGACCGAACTTGCTGGTGCAACTCCTCAAATGGCGGTATCTTCTGAGATTGGCCAACCCGAATGTGTCAGTCGCTACGGCCTACAAATCGTTCATCATCGGGTATCCGCTTGGTTTTCTCACGCCCGGTCGAGTTGGCGAAGTCGGTAGAGCTTTTTTTGTACGAGACATCAGCCGAAAAACAACTGCCAAATTGTTTGTGGTTGACAAATTCGCCACCTTAATCGTGATTGGATTTTCGGGTGTGTTGGGACTTCTTTTTTTGAATAACAGCAGTGTCAGCGTTTACATCGTGCTTGCACACTCTGCGATTCTGTTCCTCTGCCTGATTCTGTTTCTTCCGGCAATCAGAGAAAAGATTGGGCGATTCCTGGGAAACGTTTCTTTCAAGCCACGAGACATCGCGATCCTCTTCATCCTCTCGGCTTTGTTTTACCTCACGTTTCTTTCGCAACTTGTTATCCTAATCCTGGCGTTTGAATCCGTCGACGTGGGCTCTGCTTCAGCCGGCGCCGCTGCCACATTCCTCGTGAAAACGCTGCTCCCCGTCGCTGCCGCGGACCTGGGCATTCGAGAGGGTGCGGCGGTCTACTTTTGCGGCCAGATTGGTGTGGGCGCGGCGGCAGCTTTCAATGCGGCGTTTTTGCTCTTTGTCATAAACGTTGTAACTCCAACTTTGATAGGACTGCCAATGTTGTTGAAACCGATCCCGGAGGCGAGATGAACTATTATCTACGGTCGAAGATGTTGCCCAATGTTATCTGGCGGGCACCTGAAAGCAGGGTCTATTTGACTTTTGACGATGGCCCGGACAGCAATGTGACCCCCAGACTCCTGGACTTGCTGCAAGCGCATCAAATCTCTGCAACATTTTTCCTCATCGGTCAGAAAGTAGCGCAGAGTCCCGAAATTGTCTCCAGAATTCAGCGAGAAGGTCACAGCGTGGGAAACCATTCGTTTACCCATCCGAGAATGATCGGCAAATCCAAAGCTTTTCTTTTGAAAGAGATTCGGCGAACCGACGAAAGCATTGCCAACGTCACCGGGAAAAAACCATCGCTTTTCAGGCCGCCGTATGGACTGTTCGGAATGAAACTTCTGAGGCTCCTCCCTTTAACGGAACACCGGATGGTGCTCTGGAGCATTTCCGCTTTGGACTATCGGCCAAGAACCTCCCCAAACAATTTAAAAATTCGATTGCTTAAATTAACCACACCCCGAGAAATCATCGTGTTGCATGACGGTCATCGCAACGGCATGAAAACGCTGGAAGCATTAGCAAACACGTTGCCGGTATGGAAGCGTCGCGGCTTTATTTTTTCATCAATACCCGAAACCTGGAGCGCGCCCA
>JAABYK010000356.1:26874-35357 GCA_011775825.1 Candidatus Zhuqueibacterota bacterium
TTGAGTCCGGGAGGTCTCAAACACAGCCGAGTGTTTCCGTCATCATTGCAGCAAGAAATGAGGACACGAACATTGCGTCCTGCGTGAATGCGGTTCTGAATCAACGTTACCCACGAAACAAATTGGAGATCATCGTCGTGGATGATCGTTCGGATGATGTCACAGCGGAGATGGTAAATCAGTTTCGAACTGAAAGCAACAAAGTGACTTTGCTTCAAATCAGGGATCGGACGCCGCACCTGGCTCCCAAGAAACGCGCCATTGATTTGGGGATTCGCAATGCGACCGGCGACATCATCGTCACCACGGATGCCGACTGTCGACCCGGACCACTCTGGATTGCCGAGCTTGTCAAATATTTCGAACCGGACGTTGGCATGGTTGCCGGATTTAATCCGTACAGGACTGAAGGCTCTCAACCCTCGCTCTTTCAGAAAATGCTCGGTCTGGATTACTTTGCCATGGCCTGTGTTGCCGCAGCCAGCACCGGACTTCGGTTTCCGATCAGTTGCAGCGGCGGCAACCTGGCGTATCGCAAACGCCTCTATTTTGAACTTGGTGGATTCTCTAAAATCAGCAATTGGATTTCCGGAGACGACGATTTCTTCCTGGAGCAGGTGCGAGACAGAACGGACTGGAAGATTCGGTTTGCCACCCATCCCGACACCTTCGTTCCGACTGCGCCGCCACAAAATTTTAGCGAATTTCTCAATCAACGAATTCGGTACGCTTCGAAGACAAGGCATTATAAAACAGCCGTGACGTTTGGGCTGGTTGGCATCTATTTTTTAAATGCTCTCCTGGTTGTGGGGCCTTTGTTTTCCCTGTTCAGTTTAAACTTGCTGCTTGCATGGATCGTGGCTTTTGGCATCAAGTCTCTATCCGAGTATGCGTTTCTGGCCAAGGGTCAAATATCTTTGAAATTCAAATGGAACAAAACCGCTTTCTTGCTCGCCGCGCTTCTTCATCCGATCTATGTTTCCATTGTTGCTTTGCTGGGACAGTTTTTCAGCTTTCGATGGAAAGGAGAGGTGCATTCGGCAAAATTGTACTCCCGCGAGGCCTCGACCCACGGGTTAAATGCATGAGTGGGTTCGTAGTTCAAGCTTTAGCTTGAGAAACACAGCTTGAAGGCTGAACTACAAACTTCTCTACTAAGGCGTTCTCCGGGTTAAACAGAATTCTCCAAAAAAATCCTTTGACATTTTAGATTTTTTCGTGTAACTATTTTAGCAGACATTTCGTGGCGTCAGTCAGCCGGGTAAATGGTAGGTTATACAAGAACTCTCTTTAAAGTTTAAGTGGCTGTATTTCTATGTCCCAGCTTGCGATACACATTTTGAGTGGCCTTTTCTGCTGTGCATGTCTAATGCCCTCAGCGTTTGGTCAGCAATTTCAGCGCGAAGCTGACACGATTCCGGTTCAACTGAAGCTCACGCCGGTCCATAGTCCCTTCTCCGGGGGATTCAGAATTTCAAATCCGGCAATTGCGGACATTGACGATGACGGCGATTTCGACTTGTTTGTCGGTGGGTTTGAGGGTCGCATTTCGTTCTTCCGGAATAATGGGACGCAATCACAACCGCGGTTTGTTTTGGAATCTGAAAACGTATTGGGCCAAAGAACCGGCATCGATGTCACGCCGACCTTTGCGGATATCGACGAGGATGGCGACTCCGATTTATTCTTCGGAGACGAGGAAGGTCGCATCCATTTCTTCAGGAATGTGGGCTCTGCGTCTGCCTTCGATTTTACGTTGGAAACCAATCGCTTTTTTGAGATTGATGTCGGCGGCGATAGCGCGCCTGTTTTCGTCGATATCGATGACGACGATGACCTGGATTTGTTTGTGGGCGAAAACGGAGGCAACATCAATTTCTATCGCAACATTGGCACACCGCAAGCCCCCGACTTCCGACTCGAGTCCCGGTTCTTTGCAGGCGTGGATGTCAGTTTCGACAGTCATCCCAGGTTTGCCGACATTGATGCCGATGGCGACCAGGACTTGTTTATTGGCGAGGATGGCGGCAACATACATTTCTATCGAAATGTCGGCACGCCCCAAACCCCTATCTTTTCATTCGAAACGGAAAATTTTGCTGTCCTGGTCGAATTTGACAGCGCTCCCGAATTTTTTGATCTGGACGCCGATGGCGATCTCGATTTGCTGGTAGGTGATAACATCGGCAACATGAACTATTACCAAAACACTGGCACCCATCGCAACCCCTTCTTTACACAACTCACCAACAATTTGGTCTCCATCGATGTTGGTGAGTTTTGTAGCGTCACATTAGCCGACATAAACAATGACAGCGCCCTCGACTTGTTTTTTGCAGAAGACCGAGGTCGCATCCATTTTTACCGGAATGAGGGCACGAGTGACAATCCGTCGTTCCTGTGGGTCACAAACAACTTTGCCTCCATCAACCTCGCTGTCGGAATCGCACCAACGTTTGCGGATATCGACAACGATAACGACCCCGACTTGTTTGTAGGCGAGGACTCGGGCCACATCCGGTTTTATCGAAATGACGGCACAGCTTTTGAACCCCATTTCGAATTGATTGACGACAGGCTTGCGGCCATCGATGTGGGAACGTTTGCCGTTCCGGCCTTTGCCGATATCGACGACGATGGCGATCTCGATCTGTTTATCGGGGAATCCGAAGGACATGTTCACTTTTATCGAAATTCCGGAACCGCCGGACGTTCCGATTTCACACTCGAAACCTCGAGATATGCCGCTATCGATGTCGGTGATTTCAGCGCCCCCACGTTCGCCGATATCGATCTGGATGGAGATCTGGATCTATTTGTCGGGGACTTTTTTGGTGAAATACACTTCTTCCAAAATAAAGGGACGCCGGAGAATCCCAACCTGATGCTGGAAGCCGAGCAGTTCGGTGCCATCGATGTTGGCGACTACAGCGTTCCCATTTTTGCGGATATTGAAAATGATGGCGACTCCGATCTCTTTATCGGCAACCACCGAGGTGGCGTCTATTTTTATCGCAACACGTTTCCGACCAGCGTCTCGGACTCACAGACACCAGGCATACCAAAAACAATCAAACTCGACCAAAACTTTCCCAATCCCTTCAATCCACAAACCACAATTCAATATGAGCTCCCCAAAAGCTCACACGTGACGTTAATCATACACAATCTTTTAGGACAACAGGTAAAAACTCTGGTGGATGCCAAACAACAAGCCGGCGTCTATTCAGTCAAGTGGGAAGGAAAAGACGACCTTGAAAGAGATGTGGCCAGCGGCATCTATCTCTACAAATTACAGACTCCGGGATTTTCAAAAGTCAGAAAACTCACGTTGCTGCGCTGAGGAAAGGAAAAACAAAGCCCATTGCACGAAGCCGTACAGTTTGTTCTCGCGATTCTATGCCTGCTTTATGTCACACAATCCTTGCTCATTCTTCTGGGTACCCACCGATTAAACTACTCAAAAAGAAATCACTTTCCGAAAATTTCCATACTGGTTGCCCTCCGTGACGAAGAGGCGACCCTCGAACCCTGCGTCGAATCCCTTCTGAAATTAGACTATCCGAAACATGCCATGGAAATCCTGTTGATTAACGATCGCTCGCATGATCGCACGCCCTCAATGATTGAAGAATTCAAGAAAAGGTCGAGTCGAATAAAAACCGTTCACATCAACCACGGCATCGAGGGTCTGTCCGGAAAGGCCAACGCGATTGCACAAGGCATGGAGCATTCTTCCGGTGAACTCGTCCTGGTGACGGATGGAGATTGTCGCGTGCCAGCGAGTTGGGCCAAAGCACATGTCGCCTACTACACGAAAAATGTCGGTCTCGTCGGCGGGTTTACCCTGCTCGACGAAAAGCATGATCGAACACCCCTGTTTGGCAAAATTCAAACCCTGGATTGGACTTATCTGCTTTCCATCGGATCCGGAGCCATCGGCCTGGGGGTGCCCCTGAGTGTACTCGGCAACAATTTTTCGTTTCGCCGTGAGGCCTACCGGCAAGTTGGCGGTTACCGCGAAATGGGCTTTACCATCATCGAAGATTTCGCTTTGATGAGGACACTCCTCAAAAAGACCTCGTGGAACGTCCTCTACCCCATCGATCCTAACATGGTCGTCTACAGTCACCCGATGGCAAATCTTGAGCAGTTCTATCATCAACGAAAACGGTGGTCAGCAGGCGGGAAAGAAGTGGGACTCTACGGTAAATTCCTGATGTTTGTGTCACACACCGTTCACGTCCTGCTGCCAATTTCATGTTTTTTCTTAGAATGGACTTACTTAGTCGGTGCGCTGGCTGCATTAATCATCTCAGACTTTTTGTTATTATGGCGCACAACAGCTATGGTGAAAAGGCAAGATTTGCTCAAATACTTTGCACCTTGGGAGGCATTTTATTTTGCTTACACCACAGTCTTTGCACCTGTTTTGCTATTTCCTACCACGGTCACCTGGAAAGAGATTTCCTACTCGTGGAAGCTGAACGGTAAGCTGAAGAGAATGGCAGAAAGAAAACGCAAACACGTCGACTTCGAAGCTTGGGACTGAGTGCATGATCGATTCGAACTTCCATTTCGTTGTATTTGCAGCGATGCTGTTTTTTCTCTATGCGGAAATCCACTACTCCTTTAAAGGCATACACAGCCGCTTGAAAAAGAAGGAACCCGAGATCATTGCCGACACGCCGCATCGCATCGATCGCGCTAAGCCTATTCCCGTCCTGCTTTTGATTAAAGACGCGGATAAATATCCAATTAAGTTGCATTCGGTTCGAATCGAAATGTCCGGGCCAGAACAGACGAGCCAATTCGAATTCAATTTCAACTCGCTGGCCATTACAGATGGAATGTGGCACAAGATTCTGCAAATCCATCCAGCACCGGACGTCCAGGGACAGTGCACGCTCGATGTAAAGATTTGCTGCAGTCGGAATGGAAAAGAGCATTTGATAGAAAATGATAATTATACGGGGACAAGTCATGCTCCTCTTGAAATGTATGTCTCCGATCATGAGCTGCCAAACACTGAGAACTGGTACTTCGGAGAATTCCATTGTCATACTAGCTACACCAATGACCAGGTCGAATTTGGCGCACCGCTGGACGCGACAGCGATGTTAGCCAAATCCATGGGGCTCAGTTTCTACTGCGCAACCGATCATTCCTACGATCTGGATGATCACTTGAATGACTTTCTCAAAAGGGATCCTCACTTTCCAAAATGGTCATCTCTCCTGTCTGAGGTTCAAAATTTCAACCAAGGAAATGGAGACTTCGTGATCGTACCAGGAGAAGAAGTATCTGCTGGAAACAGCAAAGGGCGCAATGTCCACCTCCTCATCCTCAATCACTCGCAGTTTGTGCCGGGCGATGGCGATGGTGCCGAAAAATGGTTCCGGACCAAGCCGACCTTAACCATTAATCAGATTCTCGACAGGCTTGGCAAAGAAGCCGTGACTTATGCCGCCCACCCTTGTGACAGTCCACCTTTTTTACAGTGGCTTCTAATTCACCGGGGAAAGTGGAGTCGTCAAGACGTCAGCCGTCCTGAATTAGACGGTCTGCAAATCTGGAACGGTACAGAGAAAGGTTTGGAAGAAGGCAAGAAGCTCTGGGTGCATTTGCTGTTGCAGGGAAGGCGCATGTTCATTTCCGGCGGCAACGATGCCCACGGCAATTTCAGCCGCTTTCGGCAAATCGGCTTGCCATTTTTCACCATGCGCGAAAATCACACCCACTTGTTTGGGAAAGTTCGCACGGGCGTCTACTTGAAGAACGGACTCTCGTTACATGCATTGTTAGACGCCATCAAGCATGGTCGTGCGGTGATCACGGACGGCCCATTTGTGGACCTCTGTCTTACGAATGAGAACAGCCGGAAGACACGTGCCGGAGAGGCCATCTTTGGTCGAACACTTCAACTCAATGCAGAATGCCGATCATCTCCGGAATTCGGAAAACTCAAGCAGTTGGCGATTTACTGCGGCGACTTGGTCAGGAGACAGGAGTACTGCTTCGATTCTATCACACAATTTGCTTCCGAGTTCAGTCACATGGAAGAAAAAGAACTCAAACAGGTAAGCAAGCCCTCTTATATTCGAGCCGAGCTTATTTCTGAAAATCACGGACAAATACACCGTTGCTTTACCAATCCCATTTGGGTTAACAAAAATCCGAAAGGTGAGCATTTGGCAAACAGGAACTTGCTTCAATCGAAATTCCTTTAAGGATAGCCTTGTCATACTGCTAAGAATCTTTTTATTGAATGAAATATTTGCGTGAATCTGGAAAGTTCCCTACGAATGACACGTAGGGGAGGTGTCTTTAGTCATAGAATGCGACAACAGCGGCACGTCCAAATCGAAAAGACAAGCCCGATCTTAGGTTGACGCAAAAACGAACTGTGTCGGGATTGCAGTCGCCTTTCATTCGTAGTTGTTGTATCTTTATCAATAGGGTTCCGCCCACAAAGGACTTGCACCTCATGAGATCACCCCGTGGGATAGACTTTCCAACGGCGTTCGCCCATGCCGGAAACAGCGCTGATCTCGTAACATTCAAATCCTGCTTCGATTCTAAAAAGCGCTAAATCAAGCAAGCGTCTAAAGGTTAACCGCACCACTGTCCGGTCCCATTGCTCCATGGTGAGTTTAACTGAAAGGGGAAATTGAGGGAGTAACCGTATGGATTTCAATCAATTATTGCAAGACTTTTTGAAAATGCTGAGTCACTTCAAACAAAAAGTCTGTTTGAATTTTTGCCCAAACCTCTCGGCGCGGCCTTTGTTGTCCTCATCGGGTTTGTGGTCGCCTGAGTAGTCAGGTCCTTAATTATTCGTCTTATCAATAAATTGCACCGACTTATCCCCAATCAAAAAATCAGCAACAAAGTACGAATTTTTATTGAGGAGAAACCTATTACCAAAGTCATTGGCAGCATTCTGTACTGGATTCTCATATTTTTCTTCGTGACGGTGGCAACGGAAACTCTGGGATTACCTGTGGTGACCACCTGGCTCAGCGGGATTGTCGGTTATCTCCCCAAGATTTTGTCAGCAACGTTGATCGGCATTGCCGGTGTGACGCCGGGGTTATTCTGCGCGATCTGATTACGACTGCGGCCACTTCCGCCAGGTTAATTTGCGGCAACGTTTTGGGAAAGTTGGTCCAGGTTGTTGGACTGCTGGTGACCATTTTAATCGGCATAGACCAGATCGGCATCGATGTTACATTGCTGGAAAGCGTACTTGTGATTGCGATTGGTGCGTTGTTGTTTGGCGCAGCTTTGGCTTTCGGAGTTGGCGCAGAGATCTCGGTCAGCAATATTCTCGTCTCATACTATTTGCAAAAGATCTACAAAGTAGGAGATAAAGTTCGAATTGGACATAAAGAGGGCCGGATTCTCGAAATCACGCCGCTCGCCGCCATCCTTGACTCCACAGAAGGACGCATCTGCGTCCCGGCCCAGGAATTCAATGAAAAAAGTTCGACCTTATTATCAAAGGAGAGTTCATTGTGGTCAGCGAACAGTTTCTTTCGCAAGAATTTGCCAAAGCCCATCCGGCCAATGCCGCGAGGATACTCGACCAGCTTGCGGTTGAGGAGATAGCGCAGTTCCTGAAGGAAATCCCGCCCAACCTGGCTGCAGCAGTCACCAAATTTATGACGCCATTAACCGCTGCGAACTTTCTGGAAATGATTGACGCAAATCAGGCCGCTGCAATTATTGCAGAGGTTCCAATGGAAGTCGCGGCAGATTTGCTTCGCCGCCTGGACACAACTACGTTTAGCGCCTAATACCCTTCCCCCTCCGCCGGCAATTTGATCTTTCCTCTAAATGAATAAAAGAGATATGTGAAATAGGCTCCCGCTAAAACCATACCAATGCTCCACCAGACCAATCCAACTCGCAGACCATGTTCTCCCGTAGCCGTGTTATAAATGGTTAAACTGTACGCCGGATCCGTTGAAGCCGGCAGCAGTTTGGGATATAGCCCAAATGCGGTAGCGGCCCCCATTCCTAAAATAAACCCGGCCGACGAAAGAAAGGCCATCATGTCGTTGAGCTGAACCCGAAAATAAATCATGCCGATGAGGCTGACCAGGCCCAACACAGGAAATATGAATCCCCAGGGATGCGCCAGATAGTTGTCCCAGATGGTTGGCCGGATTGACGCCGTTGCCATCAGGGCCAACACAGATGTGGCGGCCGCAGCCACAGTGGCCAGCCGTGAAAAGGACTGCGAACGTGTCTGAACGGCGTTTTCAGTTTTCAACGCGACGTAATTGGCGCCGTGAGCCATCAAAGTGAAGAAAGCCACCAGCCCCATGAGGACCGTAAACCAGTCGAGAATTCCGGCTTCCGGCACAACAGTGAATGTCGTCCAGAGCGGTTCGAAGAAATAACCTTCCTCGTTGAGGGGAACGCCGCGCACCACGTTTCCCAGGGCCGCACCAAAGAAGATGGCCAGGAGCATACTT
>JAABYK010000117.1 GCA_011775825.1 Candidatus Zhuqueibacterota bacterium
ACGGATTGTCACTGATGGAACACGGACACCCAATCTAGTTGGGCATATATTTGGGGGTTCAATTTTTTTGAAAACAATTCGCTTGCAACTGCTCGAAAGTGTTCCGCAAATTGCTTTCATAACAAAAAATCAAATATCCGTGAAAATCCGTGTGCATCCGTGGCTCAAACTTGGGGCTTTGGTTGCTTTGGCGCGCTGTGATCTCTGTGTGCTCCGTTTCTCCGTGTAAAAAAAAGGTTGAATTTTCGTGCTGCCCGAAGAGTGTCAATTCTATTTCAAAACATCAGAATCTACCTAAATTCTGTCAAAAAACCAAACCGGAATAGCCAAACACATGAAAAAAATCTATATTACGCTGATCACCCTCATTCTGAATGTTGGCAATCTCCATAGCCAACCATTGGAGAGCATTGACATCGTGACCGGTGAATGGAGTCCATACGTCACTCAAAGGATCGACGGATTCGGCGTCATGACCAAAATTGTAACGGCTGTATTAAATGACATGGAGCTGAAGCCGGAGTACACATTTCTGCATTTCTACAAAGGATATGAACTCGTCAAAGAGGGAAGCATCCGGGGCACGTTCCCTTATTTCAAGACAGAACCACGTGAACGCGAGATGTTTTTCTCCGATTCCCTGTTTGCTGTCAGGTATGTGTTTTTCTATCAAAAGGATCGATTTAAAGACATAAGCAAAATTAAACGTCTCGCGGATCTGGCCGGTTACAAGGTCGCAATTATCAAGGGATACAGCTACGGCAAGAAAATTGACGCCGCCCTCGCAAACATGCGCGGAGTTTCCGCCTATAACGAAATCAACGCTTTCAGAATGCTGCAAAAAGGCGAAATCGATCTGTTGCCAGCCAGTGAAAAGGTTGGGCAAGATTTGATCAGGCGCTATTTCGGTGACGCACCGTATGAATTCGGCATCATCCCCGATCTCTATTCCGAAGAATATGTCTACTTCATCGTCTCAAAAAGCGAGTCCAGAAACAAGCGCTTTATCGAAGCGTTCAATCGTTCCTTAAGAAAAATCCGCCAAAACGGCGTCTACAATGACATCGTGAACAGTTATTACGATCAAGCCCTGGATAGATATGTCGGGCAAAGCCAAACCAGATTGGTTAGACTGACCGCTTCGGACTCCTTTCCTCTCATTTTAGGCCGGGAAAACGTCGACGACAAAGAGACGTATCTCATCCCCAAAGGAACCCGTGCCGTCGTGGTTGAGTGGAGCACGAGATTCCTGGAGAAAGGCAAATTCAAAATCTACGATGAGATGTTTAAGAAAACCCGGGTGAAGCTCATGGAAGGCCCGCTTAAAGGCAAGACACTCTGGGTGAACAACCTGCACATCGAGTTTGAGTAAACATTCAAATCAGAGGAGTAAATATGCGACTAAAACTCATGGCGCCCTTTCGCTCACATTTGTGTTTGAATGCCGGCATCCTGCCTTTCGTAGAGATAGACAACGATTATATTGAATTCTGGACGCGAATAGAGGATGCGGTCGAAAAACAAAAGGCCAAAAATCATCGGCATTTCAAGAAGATCAAATTCATGCACAGCGACTCCAACGTAAGAAAGGAGGCCATCCCTTATTCCAGCATTGAAGAAGACTCCCTGAAGTGCGCGCTTCACCTTTTGGAATTGGTCCCCAAACGCACGGATGAGATCATGCATGAATCCTTTGAACGCGCCGTGCAAAAAGAAGGCGGCGAAGACATGACCGATATAGTCCGGAAGACGTGCACACCTGACCCCGACTCTGTTTTCCTGAGGATTTTCGATAACACCATCAGCATGGTTGAAGTGAGTTTAGACCTGCACAACTTCTCGCAACACGTCGACCAGTCGAATTATCAGTCCTTCCTGGACACGTTGCGGGATGTCGGCATCGCTTATGCCTACAACTACATCACCAAACTTTACGACCAGGCGATATTTCCCTTTCTCAAAGAGTTATCGCAGGGGTTTGATCCCGACTCGGATTATATCAAACGTGTTGGCAGATATGAAAATTTTAACGATATGTCGTACAAACCTTACAAACGCTCGAAGCTGTCGAGAGGCGACAAAGGACTATTGGTACCCAAACAGAGCCAACCCACGGCCATGGTTTTGTGGGTGACGAGGATGTTGATACTTGACGACGCTCAGCAGGACTTCGTAAATGATCTTGTGGATCACTGGCTAAAAGACATCGGAGATCAGAAAGAAATCGACAAAGTTAAAGCCGATCCCAATGCTTATTCGCTGGCCTGGTTGCACTACCTGGTTCGTGAGAATGTTAATGCTCCGAATGAAGCTGACATGAAGCTCGACCGGACGGACTCAGAATTCGATGACGCCTGGAACAGTATGATCATGTCACAATACTACTATTCCGCACTCGAGTGCCTTAACAACAATCTCCAGCATGTTATCGGGCTGTCTTATTCGCCCAGGGCCGATCAAGAGTTGAGAGAGTTGAATCGTCACTTGAAAAGCACTATGGCAAGCACGAATCTGCTCATCATCAATTACAATGAAATGCAGAAATATTTAAAACGCAGCAAACTGCAGGCGATGAAACAAATCATGAAGAAATGGGATTTCGACAACTTGACAGAGCATGCAAAAAATAAAATGGCTTTGTGCAAAGAGCGGATAGACAATCTGCACAAGGTTTCGACGGAGAGGAGCACATTGTACACAGACATCATCTTGCTCGGCATCGGTGCCATTTCGATTATCAGCCTATTGGTGGGCCTGTCGCAATATGGCAGAACTTTGAGTGCGGATGCGACCTTAGGGTTTCGCGATGAAAGTCCCCTCGATATTTTTGGGTTGATTTCGAGAATCCCAACCGATCTGATTCTTGTCCTGAGCTTCGCGGTAATCGTGGTCATCAGTGTGTTTTATTACGTCTTGCGCAGAAAGCGGCTGCTTTGAAACTCATCGCAGGAACAGAAGCCCAAAACAAAACGAGGGCGGCTGTCACTTGAGCATTTTCTTGATTTCCCGTTCATACTCGGGGAAATACTGTCCGATGACCGGCAAGTCAAACGAACTCAAAATACTGGTGTTGCTTTCTCGGTCCAGCAGAAACTCGAATGATTTTTCCACCAATGTCTCAGCCGGCACTCGACCCTCAGTCAATTTTTCATAATAATCCGGTTTGACCGTCACCCGGTGTGTCGTTGTCGTGCGCTCTTCTACCGTCACCTCAAACGTAGAATCATCGATCTTGTTGATCTTTATCATGACTGATTTCCTCCTTTGATTTGTTTAACACGCTGATTCTATTAATTCAAGTTATTCAAGTTAGAAAGATTCACCAAGATTGTCAAGAATCGTCTCAAAAAAAGGCGATGCCAGGAGAGCGACTCAGCGATGAGCGGGAAATCAATCAGCACATTTGTCCTAATCATGGCTCATCGGGAATTGACATCCCAATCGATTGCCCGTTCAGCATACACACATGCTGAACGACCGGCATTCACTTATTCCTTTCGCGAAAGTTGGACCGCAGTCCAGGAAAGAAAGATGCGCTAACCCCGAATTTTTCCTTGCATGAGAAGCTAGTTTTTAGCATATTTTTCTTACGGAGGGTTTCTCTCCTGCCAAATTTTACAAGGCTTGTCTGACGACAATTCCACATCTTGCACAGGTTCTTTCTGACAGCAAGGTTGACCGAGAAGCTATCGTTAGTCTGACAGGGGATGGTCATAATCCCACGACAATGTCTTTGTTGGTCTCGAGTTGACTAAGCGGATGAGCAAGAATTGCTCCCAACAAACGGAGAAGAAACATGAGCAAAAAATTAGTAGTGAAAAAGAATATTGAATTAGACGCGCATATTTCAAAAGTCTGGGACGCGCTCACCAATCCCGAACTAACGAAACAATATTTCTTCGGCTGTGAGGCTATGTCCGATTGGAAGCCAGAAAGCCCCATCGTTTTTAAACAAGTTGCGGAAGGCAAAGACATCGTTCAGGTGAAGGGCGTCATCACAAATATCGAACCTCAAAAAGTATTGCAGCATACGTGCCTTACCCCTGAATTTGAAGATGACCCATCAAAGCATACAACCGTAACCTATGAACTGTCTTCGAACGAGGGACGGACACAATTATCCATCACGCAAGGAGATTTTGGGGAAGACGAAACACGATACAATCATACTGCTGCAGGCTGGGATCATGTACTTAACGGACTAAAAACGGTAGTGGAGAATCAATAAAACGGAGAGCGAGTCAGGAGTTGACAGATGATATTCGCTAAGGAATGAACCAAGCTTTAAATGTTTCTCTGCACTTAACTTAGATAACCCAAACCATTCATAAAGGAGAGGAGGTCATCCGAAATGCGTATTGGAGTCATTGACCTACTGACCAAAGGATCGACGCACTCGTTGTGGGGGCGCGTTATGAACGCCAATTTTGCCAGCATCATGCCCCAAGTGACCGCAGCGTGGTGCGAGCAAGAGGGACATGACGTGTATTACCTTTGCTTTACCGGTTTCGAAGATCTGTCCAAGGAGATCCCCGACGATCTCGATCTGGTTTTTATCAGTTGCTTTACGCAATGTGCGCAACTGTCCTACGCGCTGAGTAACTTGTTACGGTCGCGGGGCACAATCACAGCACTCGGCGGGCCGCATGCCCGGGCTTATCCGCAGGATGCGGTGCAATATTTTGACTACGTCTTCGGCTTTACCGACCGGGCGCTTATCCGCGATGTTCTGCAGGATTGCACGCAACATCGGCCGGCGGGAATTCATGTGTCGGCCAAACAGCAACCCGCGGACCTCCCCGGAGTCCGTGAGCGCTGGCGCTTTATCGATGAGACCATTCAAAAAGCGCCGTTTCTGAAAGCGGTCATGATGATCGGCAGCCTCGGCTGTCCCTACACTTGCAGTTTTTGCATGGATTCCGTGGTCCCGTATCAGCAACTCAGTTTCGAGGTGATGAAAGAGGACCTGCGTTTCCTGTTGCGGAAATTTAAGCGACCGCGCGTGGGTTGGCTGGATCCGAACTTTGGCGTCCGGTTTGACGAATATTTGGATGCCATCGAGGAGGCCGTGCCACCGGACAGCATCGATTTCTTTGCGGAAAGCAGTCTCGCGTTGCTGGGTGAGGCCCGCCTTAAACGACTTCAAAGAAGTGGTTTCAAAGTCATGATGCCGGGAATCGAATCCTGGTTCGATTTGGGCAATAAGTCCAAAACCGGTAAACGAGATGGCATGGAAAAGGTTCGGAAGGTTTCCGAGCATATCAACATGATCATGAGTTACATCCCGTATTTACAGGCCAATTTCGTCGTTGGTCTCGATGTGGATCATGGACCGGAGCCTTTTGAACTCACCAAAGAATTTGTTGATTTGTCTCCGGGCGCGTATCCGGCCTATTCGCTGCTATCTGCTTTTGGGGAGGCCGCGCCGCTCAACCTGGAGTATCAGAAAGCCGGTCGGCTTCTACCGTTTCCGTTTCACTTTTTGAACACACAGGCGGCGATGAACGTAAGGCCCAAGGATTATGAATGGCCTGAGTTTTTCGAGCTTCTGATCGACCTTACCAAATATACGTTTTCAAAACGCGCCATCTTTAACCGCTATCGAGCCATTAAGCCTCCTGTCTGGCGTTGGCTCAATGTGCTGCGTGGCTTGACCGCACAAGGCATCGGACGCGTCAACTATTACTCCGAGATAGTCAGACTGCTACGGACCGACAGGTCGTTCCGGGCTTACTTCGAGCAGGAAACCACTGAGCTTCCGCAGTTTTTCGTGGAGCAAGTGCGGCAAGATTTAGGACCGTTTTGGGAGTGGCTGCCGGAAGGTGCGCTCCATCACGATCCTTATGCGTATCTCAAATCACAGCAAGAGACCTCGCACATGGCTTCGTGGAGCAAGCCTGTGACGATTCAATCGGAGGAGGCGGCTTCCAACTAACCTGGTGGAGCTGTGAAATCAAAACTCTACTAAACTTCCAAAGTTTAGTAGAGTTATTTACTGGTGACTTTTAAAAATAGCCACAAGGAGGTCGTGATGCCCATTCCTACCGAACCCATTGGCAGCATTCCGAGACCACAAGAGTTGATTGAGGGGGTGAACGCTTTTGCGAACGGTCATATCTCCCAGAGCGAGCTTGATGACCTTTACGAACATGCGGTCCGCGATACCATCCAAAAGTTCGAGGAGACAGGATCGCCGGTGATTACGGACGGCGAGCAATCCAAACCCAGTTTCGCCACTTACCCCATTCAGGGAATGGAGACGCTCGCGCCGGATGGAGTTGTAATCCCGTTCTCCGACGGTCACACGCGGCAGTTGCCGCGGCTCACCGGGGGGCCGTTCCGTTACCAGACATATGCGGTCCGCTATCTGGAAGAAGCCCAAAAGCACGCACACGTTCCGGTGAAGCAAGCGGTGATCGCAGCCTCGGCTTTGAGCATTCTCTATCCGCAGGACGGCATCGAAGGCTATTCCAGGGACGCATTTCTCGATGATCTCGTGAACGAAACGGAAAAGGACATCCGGCAGTGTTTGGAGAAAGGTGCCTACAACGTGCAAATGGATTTTACAGAGGGCCGGCTTTCTGTGAAGCTCGATCCGAGTAAGATGTTGCTCAACAAGTTTGTCGACCTAAACAACCAGGTGCTCGAACGGTTCTCGGAAGACGAACGAAAAAAAATCGGCGTTCACACCTGTCCGGGCGGCGATAAAGACTCGACACACAGCGCTGATGTTGACTATGCCGAGCTTTTGCCAAGCTTGTTTGAGCTTAAGGCCGGAATTTTCTACATTCAGTTAGCCAGCGAACCGGACCGGCGCCGGGTGTTGAATATCATCAAGGAACACTCGAAGCCGAACCAAAGGATCTTTGTTGGTGTGGTCGACCCCATCGATCCCAAAGTCGAATCCGCGGAAGAAGTACGCGATCACGTTCTGGAAGCCGCTGAATTCATCGAACCGAATCGTTTGGGTACCACCGACGATTGCGGGTTCTCGCCATTTGGCGACGACATGTCCACGGCCCGGGAGACGGCGTTTGCAAAAATCCGCGCTCGTGTGGCCGGTACTGAGCTCGCTTCCGAAGAACTTGGTGTCTGAGAAACCCTCGGCGGTATAAATTCCGCGGCTAATAGATATAAGTCGTTCAGAGACGAGTCATACTAAGTTGTAAAAATTGGCGTATCAACTAATAGTAAACGATTCTACATACATAGTCTCTGAGCGTGTATTTGAGGTGAAACATGTGGGCTGCAATGCCAAAACACAGTCAGAGACTGTGTTGGACCCTGCTCATGGAAACTACATTATTAATGCAACGAAGTACTAAAGGCAGATGGCTTCAGCCATCTTTCCCTTTACGGGCGTTCTTTTTCGAATCATTCCATTTTTGAGAAAAACAGCGGGTAGGTAACCGTAACCATGCCGGCGTCGATCGGTTCGTAGCGCCATCTGCGGATGAAATTCAGAATCTCCCTTTCGAACTCGGGATGGCCCATGCTTGAGGAAACCAATTTAACATTTGAAACTCGTCCGTTGGCCGCAATCTCAACTTCCACCACAAGTTTTCCCCTCAGTTCCGGATTGCGTTTCAAATATTTATTGTAAATGTAGGTGAGCCTGCCCTGATGGGAAGACATGATGCTGCGCACGGACTCTTCCGAGCGTTTGCCGACAGCTTCCTCAGAACCGGTGATGCTGCCCACTTGATCAACCTGAATTTGACCTTTCTCTCCCAAGTCTACCGATTCAACTTCATCCGCTTCCTCGATGATATCATCGATACCGCCGCCTAATTCGCTGGTCGCGACCAGAGCTTCGAAGTCGATGTCACCATCATTGGTGCCCTTTCCGACTTGCAGGTCGGACACCTCCATGATATCGTCCAATTCTTTTGCCAGCCCTTTATCCAGAAGGAAATCCGTCAACTGACTAGATTGGCCAGTATTCCCGGTACCCGTTAGCAACCCCAGCACGCCCTGACTCTCGGGTCGAACCTTCTCAGAGCCTTTTTCGGAACGCTCGCGCTTGGCTTCCTTTTTGGCGGTCTCTTTCGTGCCAGCCTTTTTTCCTGCAACCCCCTTGATATCGCCGGTCCCCGCTGATGGATTTTTGACGATGATCCGAGCGAACCGATCCGGCACTTTGGGAGCCCTGGTTTGTGGCTGAATATCTACGGGCAATTTGCTCATGTAACTCAACAAGAAACCATGCAGCACGATGAATACAAGTAAGATGCCCTTGAACGGCAGATCGCGCCCGAGGTCTTTAAGACTTGCCAGAGCCCACGAATAACCATTAAAATCCCGTATTGCAGGATCCGTCTGTTTCGGTTGTGGTTTGACGATTTGAAAGGAAATCTTGGCGTCACCGATGTGAACGCAGCCCTTCTTATCGTTTGTGATTGGGTAGCAGAAACTGTCCCTCTTATGGGGCAGCAGCTCGTGCTCGATCATATCATGGAAGGTCAAACGGGAGTTTCGGGCCACCACTTCGCCCTTCATGAATTTCTTGAGCCGCAGTTGGTAGTGATTGTTTTTCTTGGCGAACAGGGTGTGCTTGTTTGGATACTGCTCGCTGTGAATGGTGATGTCGTTGTCAGAATGCCTGCCAACGGTAAAGATTGTATTCCCGAGACGATGATGAAACACCTTGCCCGATTGCTCGATTGTCAAAAGAAGTTCTTTTTTGGGTCTGGCCATTATATTCGCTCTTCCTTATGCACGGCTAACAGCATGTTGTTGAATCCCATCTGGCCACATGTATACATGATCTTTTTTAACACCTCGAATGGAATCTCCCTATCCCCTTGAATGGTGATCCGGCCCTTGAACCCCATCTTGGCATCCAACGACCCCAAGCTTTCGGAGAATGAACGGATTTGCGACAGTTGTTTTTTCAAATTGTCAATGATAATTTTGTCTCGTCCCAATATCCTGGACATCTTTTCCACCGGTTTGCCATCCAGAATGATCCATTCATTGGTGACCACCAGAATGGGTGTGGCTTTAGGCGGCGTTTCGGCGGTAGATTTTGGTAAGCGCAAATCTTTAGATACGCTGATAATCTCACCTTCCGCCGAAAAACTGTGCAGCAAAAAGACCAGCAAAATGGTGAACATGTCTATCATTGAGGTTAAACGCAAGGTAAACGAGCTGTAAATCTTGCGCTTTCGAGACCTAATTACAGAGGTGGCTTTGTCTTCGTTTTCTTTTGAAAAATTGAAGTACATAATTCCTACGACTAAGGTTTACTTCTTAACTCGAATCATCCGGAAATTGAAATAACCGGAAAGCCGTTTTCTCGACACCGGTCCATAACTTTGATGATGGTGTTGTATTTTATTGACGCCTGAGGCGCAATAATGATCTCTTCCGACTTTGCGTGCAACCGTTTGACTTCTCTGAGTTTTTCTACCAGGGTTGCAAAGTCAAAGTCATCCTGCTTTTTGTTGATAAAGGAGAATTTCATACCCTGAGTCTTCAAATCAAAGCCTTTATCATTGATGGCGATAAGTGTGACCACCGCATCTTCAGGCTGTGTGGATTGCTGCGATTTGTTGTCTGCGGACGGTAAAGAAAACTCCAGAACCGAGATCCTTACAAACACCGCAGTCAACAACATGAATGGAACCAGAATGAGAAAAATGTTAAGGACCGGGGTAATGTTTAAATTGTTCTCCTGGTAGCGCTCTTCGCGACCAAGCGACTTTCTTAGATCCATGTTTAACCTTTCGGCTTGACTATTTTTTGATAGATGCGCGTGACATTCTCGTTGATTTCATCGACTAAGGCATTGGTCTTTGACTGAATGTAAGAATGAAACACCATACATGGGATGGCCACAACGAGGCCGAACGCAGTGGTGTTCATCGCCACCGAAATCCCCGCAGAAAGCAAGGCTGCTTTTTGTGATGAATCGGCAGAGGCCACCGCTTCAAAGGATTGAATGAGGCCGATGATGGTCCCCAGAAGTCCTAACAAGGTAGCCACATTTGCGATCATCGCAAGATAATGGGTTCGTTTTTCAAGTTTGGGTATCTCGGACATGGCGGCCAATTCGAAGGCATTTTGCACTTCTTTGGGATCTTTGCCGTATTTTATTAAGCCAGCTTTGGTAATGACCGGCAGCGCCGCTCTAGACATGTTGCACAATTCGACCGCGCTAGATACACTCCCCTGCTGAATAAGCTCAACCACCTTATTTACGAACTTAGGGGTATCAATGCGGTTTTTCACGGTAACGAAAATGAATCGTTCTACAATGATGGCGATTCCGATAACCAGAGTCGCAAAAATAACATACATGAACGGTCCCCCGTTTTGGAATGCAAGATTGATGTACTCCAATGTACTACCTCCATTTATGGTTTCTGTTCTAGACTAAAACTGAACCTAATTGTACGCAAAGTGGATTTTCCCCAAAAGTCAAAAAATCCTCCCATTTTATTCAAATCGTTTATAAAATTGATGCCTTACGGACTGCCTACATTTGTGAGAGCTTTTATGGTTTCTAAGAAAAACTGCATTTTTGAGAACAACCCCACTTGCCGATCGCAAAGCTTGTAATGAACATATCCATTTGTCAATTAGAGGTTAAGCACAGCGCCTCAGCGGCGCCGCAGTTTCTTGTTGCGCCTTGAAATATCATCTTTTTCAACTGATCGAAAAATCTCTTTAAAAAATGAGCGGTCGATCATGATATCGTCCACAGCCGGATCGTTTCCCGGCAAGATAAACACGGTTTGCGGTTTTTCAATTCGTCCCAGGATTTCGATTTTGTCCAAAAAGATTTTTAGACGCTCTTGTTTTTCTTGTAAGTTCATATCAGGCTGTTTGCGGACGCTGTCCTCTTGCGCTGGTTGAGTGGTTTCCTGTGTAAGTCCGGTTCCGACAAAAAAGAAATAGAAGCCAAAAACAAACAATAGTGGTTTCAGTGACTTCATAGCTACGACCCCGCTTGCTTTCCCGTTTCAAAATTGCCCAAGCTTAACTCGACTGTCAATGCTTCCATCCGTTCTTTGCTTTCCATAACCCATTTGTTTTCAATATTGTTTTCCATAGCTTGTTTCACATTGGCCTGATATGTACTCAACGCCTTCTTTTTGAAGGGCAACACGTTTTCCCACAATTTCTGATTGTATTCGGCTAACTTGCTTTCATCCAAATTTGCCGGACGGGGCGAATCCAACAATGTATTCGCAAATTCCTCAAAAGTCTGCCCTATTTTGTGGGAGGATGCGGTGGTCCAGTCAGCCACTTTATATTTCGCGGCCCCGGCATAAGCTTTGATAACTTGCTCAAACCTGGCACGTTTGCGTTTTAGACTGCGCTCCAACGGTTGTCTAAGTTCAATGTTGTGGAAATGGTTATACAGAATTTCTCCAATCAAAAATTGAGCATTTGCCACGAGGTATTTTTCGGTAGTTATATTCTGTCCAGCAAACTTTTGATAAGCGTTGGTCACAAGCCTGAAATCCTGCAGCGCCTCTTGATATCTTCCTCGATTGTAAGCGATCTCACCCTTCCTGAATGCCGCCTCAAGAAAGCGATCTGGATCGTGGTTGTATGATTTCACATACTCATTGTAGTAGTTTCTTGCGGTCTCGTAATCCTCAACATTCTCATAGGATTTCGCTGCAAAATATAACCCTTTGGATGCAAATCGCGAATTCTTGTCATAGTTGTACAAAGTCACAAAATTTTTGGCCGCTCGTCTCCAGTCCTGTAGATCCCGACATAAGACGCCGGCTTTGAACAGAGACTTGTCCACCAAGTCGGAGTTTGGAAATTTCGAATACATGGACTCGTAGATCAGAACGGCTTTGTAGAGCTCGCCGATGTCTTCATAAAGCAATGCCGCTTCAAATAAAGCTCTTTGCGACACGTTCGGGTCGGAGACCACATTTGCCACACGCTCAAATTCTTCCGCAGCGCGGCTACTGTCGCCTTGTGCCAAATATGTTTCGGCTACTTTAAATCTTGACGACGCAATCATCTTGTTGGCTTTCTCAACATAGCGAGAGGAATCCGGATACTGTTGCGAAAGCTTCCTGTACCATTCCTCGGACTCTTCGTAATTATTCTGTTTGAATGCTGTTTGTGCAATCATCGAATAGGCTTGCGGAATGAATTCACCTGCAGTCGGGTGATTGATGACTTCTTTATAGGTCGCTTTGGCCAAAGGAAATGCTTCGAGTTCGTAAAGCACCTCGCCAAATTTCATCAGAACTTCGGGCACCTTGGGACTGCTGCTGAAATTCATCACAAAATCATTTGAAGCTTTGATGAAATCCGCTTCGGCTTGACCGCGCGCTTCGATGGTATCCACCCTCGCTTCATACTTGCCAAGAAAGTTCTTCAACATGACGAAGGCAGGAAACCGTGACACGCCTGTCTTTTCCATCATCTCGTTGTACGACAAGATTCGGTTATAAGCCGCCGTCTCTCGAAACTCCGATTCCGGATAGTTCGCAACCACCTTCTCATAAGACTCGGCAGCGTCTTTGTATCGGCCAAGCTCGAACAAACATTCGGAGCGATAAAGCCGGACTTTGCTGCTCCGTTCAGAGTCAGGAAATTTTTGCAGGTAGGATTGATACCGATTGACCGCTAATCCGTACTGCAATTTGGATTTGGTCTTTTGGGCTTTGGCCTGAGCATCGGTACCGAGAGTATAGAGAAATTCCTCAGCCACCTCCAAAGCGTTCTGGCGCAGGCTGTCGTCGGAGCTCTGATCAAACCATTTGGTGCCCGGGCCATATTTCGCGATAAATCTCACCCGAGCTTCGTCTGCTTTGTCTTTTTCGCCTGCCAACTGATAGTTGTCCACAATTCTCTTTTGGAAAATCGGGGCATTCGGTTTGTTGGGGTAAAAATCAAGCAAGATTTTCAGAGATTCTGTGGCTTCGTCATAGAAATTACGCGCCTGATAAACCCTGGCCAGGTTGAGCAAAATTTGCTCCGTGTAGGCCTTCTCCTTCCGTTCGCTCAAAAACTCCCGCGCCTTTTGCGGACCGCTGTAATCGGCAAAGCAAACGGCCACATACTCGATGGCTTCTCTTCTCAGGTCGGCATTGGTCTTGCCAAAATGTTCAACCGAAACCTCTTCCAACAGGTTAACATCGTCGATTAAGTAAATCAGCGTACTGATTGCCTGTGCATAATCATCGACATTGTAATAGGACCACCCCAGCTTGTACAGAGCCATGTCAAAATAGGGGCTGTCCCAACTGTTTATCAAACGTTTGTAATAGTCGATGGCGGTGGCATAATCGCGTTGCTCAAAATAGTATTCTCCGAGCCTAAAATAGGCTTCCTCAAGATATTGTTTTTCGGTGGTCTCGGCTGAGAGATTCTCCAAATATTCAATCGATTTCTCTTTGTTGCCTTCATCTAAATGACAGATGGCGATTCGGTACATAACCTTATCGCGGAAAGGAACGTTGGGATATTTTTCCAACAAATCATAGCACATTTTCAGCGCTTCGCTGAAGTTGACTCGAGGCACCGTCGGTTCATGTTCGAGAAGCCCCTGATCGTATTTTCGTTCGGCCTCCTCGTATTTCGCCATCTCTTTCTGAAACTCATACCGGGCTTTCTTCACATAGAGTTCTCCGAGTTGAAACATCAGATTGGACGTGAAGTCACTGTCCGGATACTTTGCCAGCAGTGCCTCATTTTCGGAAATGGCGTTTAGCAACTCCTGGTATTGGTTACTGCTTCCTTCTTCCGCCTCTTGCCCCTGTAATGTGGTTGCAAATAGAAGGGGAAGTATTAAGATTGCCGTTGTCCGTGCGAAGCTGTTTCCTCTCATGTTTACTCTCCAGCCATGCCCTTAAGAAAGAGGGCTCTCCCTCTGCCATATTCAGCGTATGATCGCCAATTCTTTTGTCTCTCAGCTTTCTCGATTCGCCGTTTGATCTCGTCAATGGTACTGGCAACGGTTTCGAAAAGTCGTCTTTCTTCAACGATGCGCTCGATGAGCGTCTCCCGATCTTGCCGAATCTTTCCACGTTCATTGTCCACGTAATCGGGAACCCCATTCCCTGATTTCAAGTGAATGGCATCCAAAAGATCGGATTCCAACACCAGCAGTTGGGTTTTCAATTCTTCTACGGTTTGCTCCTGAAGGGCCAATTCTCTTTTTGTCAACTCGATGGCTGCACTCATGTCATCTGCTTTCGGTGTCTTTTCAATGATGCTGGAATATTGCTCAATTGCAGCGTCGTAATTCTTTAAATTCATATGGCACTGACCTAAAACGAAGTACGCCTCCTCCAGGTTATAAAAGTCCGGATAATCTTCAACCAGACTGTTTAAGGTCAACAGAGCCGTGTCGTAGTCCCTAAGCTTAAAAGCAGACCACCCAATGGTTAACAAAACTTCTGGGTAATCATAAAAATCCGGTGGAATCTGGATAAGATATTCGATTGCAGTTTTATAATTGGATAATTCGAAAAAGATGTATCCTAAAGTTAAGCGCGATGCATTGATTATGTCCAGACGATCTTTGGTACTTTCAGACTTTTTGGTGACTTCGACGAGGGCCTCAATCGCCTTCTTTATACTTTTTTTTTTAAGTTAGCCAGTGCGCCCGTATACATGCCGAAGGGATAAAACTCACTGTCTTTCCGGATGTGAGTCACGATATTGGGCACAAGGTGATAGTTCTTGAGATGATAGTAGGCTTGTCCCGCATAATACCGGGCCTCATCGATACCTTCTTGACCGGGATAGTGAGCTTCGAGCGCTTTGTAGAATTTTAAGCTCAGTTGATATTTGTTTTGCTGATAATAGACCTTTTGCATTCCAAGCATGGCTCTTGGCAACAAATGTGTCTTCGGGAAAGTTTGCAACAAATAACGGTACACCCGATTTGCGGCTTCAAACATGCCCATCTCGTAAAGACAGTTGCCTAACAAATAAATGGCTTCGTCTAATTTAGAGTAGTCGGTATAAAAATCCAGGATCACGACCAGGTCAATTGCACTTTTCCAATAGTCTTTGTTCTCGTATTTTTTTCTGGCGTCGCTTAACAAAATATCACCACCGCGATCGATTTCGGCCTGGATTCGATCTCGCCGAATGCCATTGCTTTGGCCTTCGTTCTCAATCTGTCCCAAAACTGCTTGAGAATTCCAGAGCAATGTAAAGCTCAGAACGAAAGAAAATAACGACGTCAGCAAGAGACGATTCCGAATCCGCATGAACAATGGGAGAGAATTTGATTTGAATAGTGTAGTCACAAACAATGAGAATATTTTCATGTAATTAAATTTCACTTTAGAAAATGTTCGCTAATCGATTTCCGCCGCCACCTCCGCAGGAAACTTCGACCGTGCGAAGATGACTCGAAAAGCGTTATGTCCGGTCAAAGGTCGATTAGCAATTTTCGGCCCAAACTGACAAACATACTGCTAATTTTATGAAAACAACAAAAAAATTAAATCATTAAGCTATGAATGGCAAAAGTCCTTTTTTGTTCAAATTCCGTCCGCCCTTGCGAAAAAACTACACAATAAAAGTCTCAAGATGTGTGCCAGAATATAAATTATCTGCAAAAGTGGTTTTCCGCTGTTAAGTCATAAAACATATTAAAAATAAGCTCAAATAAATATGTTCGTTAAGCAACACAGATCACAAGTTTTTGTCGTTTCGTCAAACATTCGACTCAAAATGATACAAAACCGGCTGCAAACTAAATACCAAATTCCTAACCCGGCCAATAAAAAGATTGAGCGAAAGTTCAAAAGCTCCTTTAAACACGGAGAGCCCGAGTTCGCGGAGACTCACGGAGAAAATCCTCATCTCCGTCATGCAAGGGAAACTCCGTGTTCCTCCGGGCGTGCGGCGACTCCGTGTTCAAACTGAAGCATTGATATAAAGCAAAATGCAACCTTTAAAACACTTTGCCCAAAAAGTACAAATTCAACTCCTAAGCGCCTAAGCTGGAACGCGGTGAAACTGCCTTTCCAAAAAGGTTCCCAATGGATACGTCCCACAAACTAATAAAATACCCGCAATTGAATCAACTGCGTAGTGGTACTGCATGTAAACCACTGAAAAGCTAAGCGCTAAGACCAGAGGCGTGACAATTAACCCTAACCACTTTTTGAATCGAAACAAAAAAAACAACGCAACCCACACAGCGGCCACGTGCGAACTCGGAAACGCAGCTCCGGAAACAGAGGCGTTGTTCTGGATAGTTTTCACCATGTGGTCAAAAAAACCGGCCATTTCTCGCTCAATGTGTAAAAATTCCAGAGTTTCGTGAGGTCCACGCGCAGTCAAGAATAAATAAGAGAAGTAACAAATATACAAGGTCAACGACAAATTAAACACAAATGAAAAGTAGAGTGATCGATCCTTTCGCGAATAGAGAATCAATCCTGTCATGGGCAGGAGAATATAGTAAGACCAGTACGAAAAGGCCATGAGTTCGCTCAGCCCGGGACTGAAAATTCGCTGTAACCAAACCGTAGGATGATTACCAAATAGGAATTGGTCGAAGCTGATGAGATACGGTTCCAGCCAAAAGGGAAAAAGTATGTTGACGATTTTACTCACCTCGATAAAGAAAAAGGTGTACAGGAAAAAAGGGTACACATCCCGAAAGAATGTCACCACTTTGGAGGAACGTTTCTCGGCAAAGTCTATATACGCAAGCAGAAGTCCGATTCCAACAATATGACCAAGAACAAGATAGGGCCATTGCGGCACACCAGGGTGAAAGAAAACCAACAAACCGGCGATAACAGCGAGGTAAGAAATCGTTGCGTAGTCAACCAAACGCAGGTGAACGGTCAGGCCACGAAGGGTCAGTCCGGGTGTGGTTTCTCCAACTTCTAAGTTTTGCTTATCCGTAGTTGCTTTTTCAATATACATTGCCAGGGTCGTTCATGGCTGCTAACAGCAAAGGTTCTGAAAATATTGTCAAGGGAAATTACAGCTCAAGTTTGGGGCGAATCGTTCCCAACGGCCGATACCTCAACTGAGGAAAGAATAAGTTTACAAAAAGAGCGAGTAAAAAGCAAGCTTTACTTCAGTTCACTTCTTCGAAGGTTTCGAAGCATTGATACCCGTACTGCTGCGCCGCCTTTGTTTGGTCGGGAGCGCCATACCAGGTCGTAAATCCTGCTTCTCGAGCTTTCCAACTGCAATCCCAGTTAAATCGAATTTTGGTTTGTTTTGGCCCAAACGTCAACGTGCCGTGATAAGCCGAACACGTCGACTGGCCATCAATGGTCACATTTGTGATGGGCTCCCCAGGATATTCCTCCAACAATTTCATCAAAACTCGCATGATTTTTACAGGCGGTGCCCCCGGAGCATGTTTTATCAGCTCTGATTTCTCGCCGTCTGCAAAGCGACGAACCGCATCTTTAAACGTCTCGTCCGCTTTGCTATCTTTTAGCAGCATATCTAATTTTGGATCAGGTTTTGTATTTCTGGTTAAGAACATAATCGCTCTGGGTAATTACTGCAATTTTCGGGTTCGTAAATCAAGCTTTAGCTTGCCGAAAGCAGCCTGAAGGCTGAACCACAAACATCTCCGATGAGTCAAGCCTTCCCGTAAACCGGCACAACCGAACCGCTGATGTCACGCGCATGATCTGAACAGAAAAACAAAATCGTGCTGGCGATTGTTTCCGGTGTGACCCAATTTTCAAAATCTGCGTTTGGCATGGCCTGCCGATTGGCGGGCGTATCGATAATGCTAGGAACCACAACGTTCGCTGTGATATTGTCATCCCGACCTTCGGCAGCCAATGCTTCGGTTAAGTTAATCACCCCTGCCTTTGAAGCTGAATAGGCCGACATGCCTGCCACAGCCTTAATGCCGCCCTTCGAACCGATGTTCACAATGCTGCCGGATTTCTGCTTCTTCATCACCGGCAAGACATGTTTGCAGCACAAAAAGGCCGATTTCAAATTTAAATTGAACATGTTGTCCCACTGCTCTCCAGAAGTTTCCGAAATGGAGACGCCTCCGAGAAACCCGCCTACGAGGTTGATCAGGCAATCAATGCGATCATATTTGTCGAGCACCTGTTCGACCATGGACTTGACGCTGGATTCATCGAGAAGATTGGTTGCGATGGCAAAGTAATCACCTTTGCTTGAACTTAGTTGCTCTTTCAAGCCTTTGAGGGACGCCTCCCTGCTTGCGAGCGTGGCGACCCGGGCCCCGTTCTCCAAAAACGCGTGAGTGACTGCTTTGCCTAAGCCTCCGGTCGCTCCGGTAATAATTGCGACTTTGTTTTCTACAGTCATGTTCCCCTTTCCTTTCCCATTATAGTCTTGATAGAACTATCTCAAGAACAATAAACTTCAGCCGTTGATTCCGGAATCTCAATCAGTTTGACATGGTGAAAATACCACCGTTGTTGCCAATCAAGCAGATCGATATCCCGAACATGAATCGACGATCTTGGCTGAGCAGTTAGAATTGCTTCTGAAAATTTTGCTTTTTTACTTTTTTGGACAACTCAGTGGGAGAAGTCGCTGTAAAATTCGTGTATTGGCGAAACAGCCAATATCTCTCGAAAATGTTCAGCGGCTCAAGTTTGCGAGTTCGTTTGTTTTCATAGATGCTGTTGACTTCTTCAACAGTGATGATTCCTTCCCACACGTCATTTTGCTCAATGGCCTCGAGCAGGGCTGGCTTCAGCGCTTCATCTTTCAAATCCAGAAGCTCACTCACCAGCAACCCGGAAAAATCGGAATCTTCGTCTTTCAAAGTCAGAACCTGTTTGAAAATCTCGGTAATCTGAGACATCTTCGATGAGTCATGCAAGCCGATCTGAACCAGAGCTGTGCACACCGCCAGACGCGAGAACACATTGTTACTCTGATCCAGGACAAATGTCTGCAATTCGTCCAATCGATTCTGACCGAGAAAGAAAAGTGTCTCCCAGACGTCCTCATCGAGCAACTCATGCAGCCAGTAATCGAGCACATCTTGTTTCTGAGACAAGAACTCAAGAACAAGTCCGAGTGAATCCTCTGAACGCAGCTCGGCCAACAGGTACAGGGCGTGAATGACCACAAACCAATCTTTGTCGCCCTGCGGCGTTTTTACATTAATGTTTGAGCTTTTCTGGAGAGCTTGCCTTAAAATGTTTTCCAGGTAGGGAACCGCTTGGGAGCCGAACGCGACGATTTCTTTTAACGTGTTGTCATCAATTCGGCTGTCAACCTTGTGCAGTTCATGAATCAGATCTTGAAGCTTCGTTTCCTGAGAATGATTTTCTCCACCCCTTCTCATGGCTACCTCCTTGCGCTGTTTTATTCAAATGTCGAACATCCAAACTTCCCTAATTGTGCATTGAAAACCGAAGAAGCGAAATCGTGGAGGTTATGGGTAAGTTCAAATTAATCAAACTGCTGCATCCTAAAATAATGTTTGTTGCATCCAATGTCAAGAGAAAACCTCTTTCACTTAACTTATCCCCAATATACAAACAAGCTCTTGGAGTGCGTAAAGATTTTACACGAAAAAAATACGAGTGCACGTAATAAGTACATGAATGGACTCACCACTCAATCTTCCAAATCACATCCAATCCGGAGTCGCCCTTTCTCTCCTGAGACGCCTGCAATAAGAGATTGAAGAACAAAAGCTTTTTCGGGATTTCGTATTCCAATTCCACTTTGCGGTTGCCTTCGTCGCCAAAATCCTGGCTGATGCTAATGAACACGTCCGGGGTGATGTATTTGCCAATGCGGAGCCGAGTTTCCTCCAGATCCTGGCCACTCTCAATTTGAACCACATCCAATCTTAATTCTTCGCCCAATTTTCCGGTCACCTGTTTCAAGAGCTGCCCGGTCACCAAACCCTGGGCGCGTTCGCCCAAGCCCGCGTCGTCGGATACGCTGCTCCTTTGACTGAACGTCAAGCTCTCGGAACTCTGTCCGAAAATCAAAATCGACAAGACATCTTCCTGCTTGGCTACCTGGCCATCCAGGGTAAACCTGAATTGAGGCGTCGAAAACGTTCCCGTTACAAAAACCCTGAATTCACGCTTCTGCGGGTCTGCTCCGGACATGTCTCTGAATTCGTAAACCGCTTCGATGTCGACCTCCGGGTCCGGCTCCGGTTCACCGTGGAAAACCAGATCGCCGCTTTCGATCTGAAAGCGATTGCCCAGCAGCTCATAATACCCGCGGATTGTCGATAGGGAACCAAACAGCAGAATGGCATTTTCTTCTTTTACAAAGACCAGTTCCCCCTGGACCTCGATGTTGGTATCGGAACTGCGAATCCAGGTATTTCTCGGGAAAATAAGCGCCAATTCGCCCCTGAGATTGCGGTAAAAGCGACTTTCGGTAAATGAGGCCTCCGGTTCTTTGGCTCTTTTTTGGAACCGAATGGCCCCCAGCGTATCGTTTCTGACCGAATCGGTATCGATGACAAAAAACGGCTTCTTGCTCAACTCCACGGTCACATCTTCTTCCAGCCAGGCGGGATAGTAGATTCTGGATTCAGTGACATTCAACTCACCCGAAAAATAAGGGGCCTGGACACTGCCGGAAATATCGATGTTTCCCCGCACCGTTGCGCGCATTTTCTTATTGTTAATCAACTGAAATCCGCTTGCCTTGAATTTGGCGTTGAAATCCTTCAGGGCTTGTTCGGAAAGCGATAGCCCGCCTTCGACCAGACTTAGCCTCCCGCCGCCGGACTTCAGTCTGAAATCTCGAATGATAAGCTCTTTGCCCTGCAGGATGAACGCTAAATTTACGTCGCGATATTTTGTGCCCAACTCAGGAACATCGAAGTGGCCGTCCACAACTCGGATCGGCCCCACTCCTCTCAAATCCGCAAATGTGTTCGACAGAACGATGTCTGCCACAAGCTTGCCCTGGATGTTTTGCACACTCTTGGCGAAAGCCTGCAGAATGGCCAGATCAAGTCCTCGAGCGTTGAATTTGACTTCCAAAGAATCATTTCTTAGAAACTGAAATGCAAACGGCGACAGCGAAAAGTCAACCGGCAACGTGCCACTCGACTCAAAAAGGCTATCACTCGCAGATTTTGAAAGCGCGCCTTCCCAGTTGATGGTTGATTCGTCAAGCTCTACCCTGCCGGAAAAACGCTCAAATGGAACATGCAGATACTGACCATCTGTAACGTCGAATTCGGTCTGAATTTTGGGAGAAGTTAGTGTTTCAGTAAAAATCAGGTCAAAATTCAGTCGACCCTCCAACCGGACGTCCCTGGCTAAGTATTGGGTGTACTTCGAAATATCCACGTTACTTAATCGAAGGCCGACATCGCTCTCGCGTTCAATATCAAAGCGCCCGAAAAGAGACACAATCTGGTCACCGAATCCAAGGTCCAACTGGTTCAGACTGATTTCGTTCGCTGTAATCCCAATGCGGGCGTCTGGGTTCAATTTCTGCCACTTCTGATTGACCACTGTGACGTCAAATTGGTCAACTTGTATTTCTGTTGTGGTGTCGCTCATGCTCACGCTGCCGCCAGTGTTGACTTTGAAATCCGCACCGCGATCCAGATCGATTTGAAAGCGAGAACTTGTGTCTGCATGGTCAATCACAAAGCGCGAATTGAGACTATCCAACCCGTAGGCCGAGGCATTGGTGGCGTTGCCATCAAGGTGAAAGACATTGCCTTTTTGTGTGTAAATTCCGGAAAAGTTGCCGTCGAGTTGTTCAATTTGCGCATCCGCAGCACCTAGCTCTGCAAGGTTGAAGTCTGTCAAAATCGCCAGCGAGTCTACGGGTCCGGTGACGCGTCCGACGACCTGGCCTTTTCCGTAAAGAGAATCCACCGGCAGAAAATTCGAAAGCACCGCAAAGTCGCTGAGGTTGGCTTCCAGTTGCAGATCGTTCTCTTTCTCGAAAGAAAGCTCGCCTCTGGCGGAAATTTTTCCGGAGGAAGAGGAAACATCCAGCTCCTGCAACTTATAAACCTGGTCCAGTAGCGACAGATTTAGAAACGCGGAGTCAATTTGAACCTGATTGAAGGTAGATGGGAAAAGTCGCATCGTAAGCTCGGCATCCATTGTCTCCGGGTGCAGACCCTGACCGCTCAGCTCCAGGTCGACATTCAGATGGCTCGACAAGGCTTGATTGGGGATAAACCGCTGCAAGTCCAGATTCTCTATCTTCGCGACGGCTCGATATTGAGAGGTTAACGCATATGAAATCAGTTCACCGGAGGTCACCAGTTTTGTACCTTCTGCCAGCGCGTCGAGCTTAAAGCCCACTGAGTCTTTCCTAACCTGACCGGTAAGATGAGCGGTTTCCAATTGCTTCCCAAACATGAAGCTCGAATCCAACCTCGCCACCATGTGGCTTGTCATCCTCCCCCATTCCATTCCCTGACCCTGCACACGGAACCGCACATTCAGATCGCTTTGCAAGCTCTTTTCGTTGGTGATTTCCGCGAGATTGAAATGCTTAATATCGCCAGCCAGGTCATATCCATACGGCTTCTCCTTGACCTGAACTCTGCCCGCAACATTCATTCGACCTTTGCCAACTTGAATGCGGCCGTTGACGCTCAAATTACGCAACGAGCCTGCCAATTCAATTTCTATTCTCGGATTGCCATACAGTTCCAATACCGGCACAGCCCGACGTATTTCGGATAGAGCGATGGGCTGACCTTTGAACAGAAAGTCGATGGTAGGATCTTTGAAATTCTTGACTTCAAATCTGGAGCTGAGTCTGGATGAATCGGTTTCCACTTCTACATTTTTGGCTTCCAAGTCATCACCAAGATATTGAACATCGGAACGAATGGTGCGTACTTGCAGGTCCGGCTCCTGGGTAACAAAATTGAGCCTCTCCAGTGAAAACTTGATTTGCTTGCCATCCAGCCACAATCCCAGTTTCAAATCCAAATTTCGGACTTTTTTCGGCACACGAACCTGCGATGGCTTTGTAGTTTGGATATCCGCCTGTGCTTTGGAGATTTGAATATTCGGAGCTTCGATCCGCCAGTTGGGGCCGGTTCCGGTTGGCTGACTTTCCGGTTTTGACTTTGTCCGGCGGGTCTTCAACAATTGACTGGCATTCCAGGTTATGGCGTTTTGCTGAATCAAATGAAATTTCGGCGACTCCAGTACAATTTCTCTGACAGCAATTTTTCTGGCCAAAAGTGCAAACGGGTTAAATTCCACGCGTCCACGATCCACCTGCAAGATAGTCTGGTCGTCCAGTGTCAGGGTTAGCTCTTCGATTTGAAAATTGGTGAACAGATTGCCCGACAGATCTTTCAATTCAACGGTGCCGTTTAGACTGGCATTGGCGATGGTGACAATTTTATTTTTGAGCCAACCTTTGAACATCGGCGTCTGGGTGAGGGCGACCAACACCAAAAGGATGACGATGAGACTTAACAGAAAGTAAGAAAAATATTTAAGGAGTTTTTTCATTTTAGGTTAAGCGTAAAATACGTTCTTTCTGAAGGTTTTCTATTCTGAAAAGTCCATGCCAAGTTTGGAATGTTGCGCCCTTAGAGAGATCGAGTTATATAGTTTCCTTTACCGCGAACAAAGACGAACTCACCCCCCAAATCCCTCTCTCTTGGCCAAGAGAGGGGGACTTGTTCTTAATAAACTCATCTTGATTTCCAAAATAACTATTTCCCACTCTCTTGCCACGGAGGGGGCTTTAAGAATTGCCCTCGTTAATAACCTGCCCAGTTCATTCGTCAATTCTATTTATGATTCAAGCCAAAACACTTCTCATCAGCAACATTGAGTTTTTCAAAAATAATCAGTTACAACAATACAACTCCTGAAGCGATTTGAAATTTGGTTTTTGGATCTTGGAATTTATTTGTTATTTGTCATTTTGAAATTTGGCATTTGCGGCTTCGCCGCACCGTGCCAAACTTGCACGAAGCGAAACACCGGCGATGTAAACTTTCTTTGCCCAAAAAATTCTCAAAATGCATGCCCGATGCTGACATGCAATTGAAATCGATCTTCGTCCAACGGCTGCGGGTTCAATTTCCAGGCGAAATCTACTCGAATGGGACCGATAAACGTATTGTAGCGCAGTCCCACGCCCAGGGCGTACCTCAAGTCAAACAAATCGTAACCGTCCGAATTCTCCCAAACATTACCGTAGTCCAGGAAAAGCGCCCCCGAAAGCTTTTTGTAAATTGTGCTGCGGAATTCAAAGCTGCCTTCGATGATGCTGTTCCCGCCCACCGGCACAACTGACCTCACGGTATCGATTTCCATGTTGTCGAGTGTGTCGATTCGTGTGTCAACGTTTAACGGTCCCAGCAGTTGCCGGCCCCAACCGCGAACCGAGTAGCTGCCACCGGAAAAAAAACGCTCTTCTACGGGCGTGACGTTGCTTCCCCGTATCGGCCCCATTGAGGCGATCAAAAACCGCCAGGCAAACACTCTGCCCGGTTCAAACTTGTGAAACCTACGATACTCCCCCGAGAATTTGATATATTTGAAACGCGTGCTCAAGAAGCGTCCTGCCTCTTCAGCCACAACCGTACC
>JAABYK010000586.1:0-206 GCA_011775825.1 Candidatus Zhuqueibacterota bacterium
GCTGGCGCTCACGCTGTTCATGATCATTCGCGGGCTCACCCTCAAATTGTATTCGAAGAAGTTTGTGTACGGTGCGGTAGGCGCATAAGTACCTGATAAGTTATTTTTTGCCTTTCTTGGCAAAAGTTGAAATTAACCAAATAACAAAAACCAAATGACAAATAAATCCCAATATCCAATTTTCGAAATATTTGGTCACGGAAATT
>JAABYK010000586.1:287-2338 GCA_011775825.1 Candidatus Zhuqueibacterota bacterium
TCCGGCTTGTCCGGGTCAGGGAAATGAAAATAAGAAGCTACTTCGCTTGGTAGCGGAAGCCAAGAATCCGTCGATTACCTTACGTCGTATCTCAAAAACACCACAAATGCTCCTGAAAAGGCCGTCAGCAGGTAAAGCGCCAACAAGCCAAAGTCGACGACGGTCGGCGCCAGGGCGTCGGACAGGGGATAATCGGGCGCTTCGAACCGCGGCATGTCGCTCAAATCGAGACTGCCTGTCTCGCGACCTGTGCTCAGTCGAAATCCATCATCACCGCCAAGGGAAATGCGGATGCCGCTGCCTCCTCCGTTTTCCTTTTGCTTCTTTTCACGATACTCCACAAATTTCGTGCGATAGCGGCTCATTGCGTCTTCGTAGCGCGCTTTGAGACCGATATTCGTCCCGGCGAGATTCATCGCCAGCAATTGATATGCGGAGGCGGGTGAGAAGCGAGACAGCGAAAAGGCGAGTCGCTCTTGCTGCACTTTGCGATTTCTCAGCTCTTCCTGCAATTTTCGCGCGAAATCATCGATGTCAGCCAGCACGGCCTTTCGGGCAGCATCGTCTTCCTCCATCCAACTCCAGAGCTGTTCCTCCCGGTAGGCTTCGCGCTCCTGCTCGGTCATACCTTGCATCGCTGCGTTTCGTGCTTGCCATCTCTGTTGCAACTCTTCTTCGTACTTCGTCCATCTCGCTTTGGCGTAGCCGTCCTGCTGTCCTTCAATCTCAGCGATGGAAGGCACCGGCACGATTTCTCCTGCCGCCATGATGCTGACCCTCGGCACGATCAAAACAAAGCCAACCCAACAAACCAACGAGATCAGAAAGGAAACCACCGAGTTCCGGGTCAACGTTGAGACCAGCAGACCGAATGCGATAAAAAACGAAAAGTAGAGCAGGGAGGCTCCGATGAGGGTCAGAATGCGAACCCATTCTTCTCCGTTCAGCGGCACGTTGTAGAGTAAGACCAAAAGAAATCCGAGCATGATCGGAATGAGGAGCGGCACCACGAGTCCCAGCCAGGAACCCAAAAATTTTGCCACGATATAACGAGCACGCGGTATGGCGTTCGCCAGCACCAGTTTAAGTGTTCCACGTTCGCGTTCGCCGTTAATGGCGTCGTACGTGAAAAGAANNCTGCACGATAAAAGCAAAATCGATGAACCGAAACGCAGCAAAAATGGGGTCATCTGAGTAAACACTGCTGGTCAGTTTCACAGAGTCAAAAGCATTGATATCCGACAGTCGTCCGAGGTCGTAGTTAATCCCGGAAACAAATATCTGCATCGGATGGGGCTTGCGATAGACCCGCGTGCTGAGTCCTCCCCAAGAGGATTGTTCGCGCAATTGTTGCTGCTGCAACTGTCTGGCTGCCTCGTATTGGTGCTCGGCCGCCCGGTATTCTTGTATGCCGACAAAAATACTCAACAGAATCAGCAGCGAGCACGCGGAAAAGGTTGCCACGAACTTGGGGCTGAGCATGATGGCCTTCAATTCTTTTTCGATAAGGGTTCGGATCATTGTTTCTCCTGGTAGGTTCTATCTAAGGTCGTACCGCAAGAATGCCACGAACGCGCCAGCAAAAAATAGCACGTTGAATATTGCCAAAACTCCGAAATCGAGCAGGGCTCTGTTCAGACTTTTCTCAAGCGACCTTTGATGGTACTCAAATTCCGGAAGCTCTCTCGGATCGATGGGTTTTTCTTCTTCGGCATCATTTTTCATGGTTCGAAACATCAGAACGCGACCTCCACGATTCATGCCGGTTTTGTCTTTCATGAACTGCGCGTAAGTCTGCTGATACCCCGATGCCTCGTTCAAAAAATGTTCTTTTATGATCAAAGAAGTGCCGGCCAGCTTTGTGGCTGCCAGGGAGAACGCCGCTGTCGGAGAAATCCGAGCCAGACCAAACGCCAGTCGCCTTTGCTGCCGTTTCAGGTTGCGTCGTTCCTCATTAAGTCGACTGGCGAGAGCCCGCATTTTCTTATCGCGTTCATCTGTCAACTCCTGCATGAACTGGTTAAATTCATCGACCATATCTCGAGGGTCGT
>JAABYK010000101.1:0-3928 GCA_011775825.1 Candidatus Zhuqueibacterota bacterium
AAATCAGGCCTTTGCTGTATGCAATTTTGGGGATGATGATTGTGTTGAGGAATTGGAATTCAACTTACAGACCTGGAAAATTCATGAAAACGGGGTTCACACCGATAAGACTTGAAGCGTGTGTCGAACGCCATCTGGAAATCAATCCGGACGCTGATAAAAAGGATTTTACCAGACATTTGAAAAATGCGCTTTCGGCATACAGGAAAGGTGTCCGCTGCCAGTGTGGCAACCCGATTTGGGTCATTGGATCTGCGTTGGCCGGAAATATGTGTTTTACGTGCATCACTGGTGAAGCCACTCCCGATGACGACTATGAAATCGATGAAGCGTTGTGAAGGACAGACGCTTCGATAACAACGACAGAGCGCGCATTTGATTTCTGGGTTGTGTACCTCAATAAGATCTTGGAATAGCCGGTACGTCATGTTAGCTCGCATCCTTGCTTTGCTCCTTTCTTGTCTCCCCGTTTGCGCGTTCTCTCAGAACGGCGCCTATTCACGCCAAAACGATTTGAACCTCACCAGAGATTCACAAAAGGTTTCCGTTTGGAGCGGGGTCTCACCCGATTCACCGGACGGCGGCTTCCTCGGAAAGACCAAAGACAAAATGTTCGTCATCCTTGGGGTGCGCTACGGAAAGGTCGTGGCAGCGGGCAGACGCATGGCGCTTGAGTACACCTTTGACGCCTTTCCCGTCGCAGAGGTGATCGACCGAAACAGCAAAGACTCGGTCTATGGCTTTGGACTTTCACCGGTAGGCCTGAAGTGGTATGTCCTGCAAGTCAGCAGGTTCAAGCTTTTCACCAACGGCAGTGGCGGCTTTTTGACGTTCGTTGAAGACGTTCCCGATCCGGATGCGCGAAAATTTAATTTCACCTTCGAATTCGGAGGCGGGATCGAGGTTTTCACCAACTCCAGAGTCGGCATCGCGCTGGGATACCGGTATCACCATCTCTCCAATGCGAATACCGAGAAAGTGAACCCTGGCCTGGATGCGAATATCTTCTATATCGGGATTTCGCGTTTCTTCTAATCGGATGTCCTTATTGTTCACGTCATTGCTCAACTCGTTGCAGGCGTGACAACCATCAATTATTTTACAATACCATAATGTTTTCATTGCCCTATATAAGGTTAATTGATTATCTTATTTTCTGAAAAGGGTATCTATACTGAAGGAGGCTGGAATTAATGTCGAAAGACATATGCATCATTTTGCTGACGATACTTAAAGATGAGGAGTGGTTAAGCATAATTGGAGAACGTGGGTGTTACGTGTTAACTCATGACCGACGAATACGTTATAAGCCGAATGAAATAGAGGCAGTTGAAAAGTTTGGAATCGGACTCTTTGTAATTATTGGGAAACTCCGTTTGCTGAACTCGCTCAAAATTTCGTTTTCACACTACCCAAAACTTTGACGTTCCTAACCCAAAATTACCGTCCGTTCATTGCAAAAGTATACCGACCGGATAAAACAAAGAGGAAAGGGAAGTCACAACCCGCAGGTTATGTTAACATGTGGGTTTCTTTTTGAAGCGCGAGCCGGATTTTCAGCCAGCATTATTGAACAAGTTAAAACGAAGAAAAAATATGGAGTTATGAGCATGAAGTACAAGGCTCGGGTTTGTCCCCAGGGCTTCAGAGTTTGCGTTTTCGCAAGTTACCCTCTTATATATCTCAAGAGCGTTTTGGACAAATCATGGCACGGCAAGAATGACCACGGCTTGGCTGGTTCTAGCGGAGTCTATCTCTACCGCTTGCAAGTTGGATCCATGGTTAAAGTGCAAGAAATGCTGCGGTTGGAATAGTCCGTAGGTTTGTTTACACCAACTTTGCCCCTTCAGAATCAATCTCCGTGACCATAACTTTGGCGGCGAGTTCCAGTTGCTGTGCCTTTTTTTGCCATGCCTCTTGCAGACGTTTTCCATCATCCAAGGTCAAACCGAGAATGGTAGAACCCGAGCCGCTGATGCAGACGCCAAGCGCACTGTTCTCATAACCCACCGCCTCAAGTTCGTCGTATCCGGACATGAACGCTTTACGAAACGGTTGATGCAAGCGATCCTGCATCGCCAGTTTAAGGGCGTCGTATTCATCGGTGAGGAACGCATGCGCGAGCAAGGCGCTACGCTGCAAGTTGAAAACCGCGTCTGTGTACGGAATCTCCCTCGGCAACACGTTGCGGGCATCATGTGTGGAAATGTTGACATCCGGAATGAGCAAGACCGTTTTCAGCTTTTCACGTGGCAGGATTCTTTTCGACGTAATAGCGTTGTTTTCGACGCAATTGATGGTCAGCCCACCCACTAGCGACGCCGACGCATTTTCCGGGTGCCCCTCAATTTGATGGGCCAGGTTTAACAATTGCTGATTCGACAGATTCGCCTTGACCAGTTTTGATGCGCACATCAAGCCGGCAACAGTCGCAGCGCCGCTGCTCCCCAATCCCCGAAACAACGGTATTTCGTTATTTATTCGAATCGTCAATCCCGGACATTCTTTTTCAATCACTTGATAAACAGTTTTAGCTGATTTGTAAATGAGATTCTCTGTATCGGTGGGAATTTGAGCGCTGCCTTCTCCGGTCGTTGTAATCTCCAGGCCTTGAGAGCTTTCTTCCATTTCCACAGTGAGATACAACCTCAAGGCCAGACCGAAGCAGTCAAACCCCGATCCCAGGTTTGACGTGGAGGCGGGAACGCGAATCTTAACGTCGTGCATCAGCGACAAGAGGAATTGATCGCACTGAACTTAATTTGTCTGGGGTGAATCAGCGATCGGAAGATCGCACTTGTTTTTGAATTCATTTATTTTTTGGAGTATAATCTTTTGGGTCAATTCTGGTTATAAAATCAAAATTATCAAAATCCTTATCAGCACTGATGAGATTTTCAATCTTATTGTTTTTGAGAGTTGCAGCGTGAATGGCGTCTCGAGGTTTTACATGAGCACCCTTATGTTCTTCGATTAATTCTATCGCAATGTGAATATCAACTTCTGTTACCGGAAAAATAGTCAACGGATACTCAAAAATGTCATTGCAAAGTTCAATTCCCTTTTCGATCAGACCAATATGGCTATATCGATAAAGCAATTCCTGGAAAATTTCTGTATTGACCGCACCTTTTATTGCCTGAGTTTCAATGTCTTTTAGAATGTGTAAACATGGATTTTTGTAGGGATGTGGTTTACCAGCAGGTACATAAAAATGTTAGCATCCAGGAAGACCGGTTCTTCCATCTTATTTTAGGTGCCCTTCCTCAATTTCTTTTTCCATTTCCTTCCAGTCTGAGACCGGTAAGTCCATCTCAGCGATTCTTTGTGTAATGGGTGTCGTGGCGAGTTTTGGCTTGATGAAAATCCCGTCATCTTTTAATTCGATGAGCACATCAGTTTCAGGAACAAGACCACACTCCTTGCGCATTTTTTCTGGAAGTTCTATGCGGCCCTGTTTATCAATTTTGCCGACATGTTTCAACATTTCGTTCTCCAGATATTGTCTCAGTAAGTCGCAAAGTTGCACTATCTGCAATCAGTATAATGAGTTTTTTAAAATTAATCAATCACTAAATTTCGTGACTTAGGCTACGCCGTTACTGGACGTGGTTTTTTATCAGCTAACCTGAGCTTTTTTCGTACTCCCGGCTGCCGGGTTTGACGAGCGCAAGCTCCTGTTTGCAGAGTTGGCAGTCGTCTGGAGCAAACGTGTCGATTTGTAGACTGACCAGCGCAACAAATTCCACGTCCAGATCGATGCTGCCTCCACTTCGGTCGACAATGCAGGCGGCACCGATGGGGTCGCCTCCCAACTTGCGACTCAAATCGAGCACCTCGCGGATGGAGCCACCGGTGGTCACCACATCCTCCACAACCAGGACCTGCTCGCCCTTTCGAAGTTCGAATCCCCGGCGCAGGGTCATTT
>JAABYK010000101.1:3934-6787 GCA_011775825.1 Candidatus Zhuqueibacterota bacterium
TCGGGTTTACGTTCAAAGAAGCTCGTGGCGAGTTGGGAACATAGTTGCTCGGCGTAATTCGGGTATTGCAGGACCTTGGCGCATTGAAAATAGTGTCGGCTGTGCAGACCCGAACTCAGCAGAAAATGTCCGGTCAAAAGCGCGCCGGTCTTTTTAAACAAATCAAGATATTCTTCTTGAGTCATGACCGTGCTTTCATCTTGCGGAATTCATTGATTTGATCGCGCAACGTTTCAGCCTCTCTTTTTGCCGCCTCTGCAAAATCCCTTTCACTCGACTTGTAAATGATGCCGCGGCTGACATTGAAAAGCGCCAGTCCACCTGACGCGTCTGTGCCATTCAAAACGGCGGCCTTCAGATCGCCGCCCTGCGTGCCGACGCCCGGAATGAGAAATGGCAACTCCGGGGCTGCCTTTCGAATGCTTTGCAGTTCTTCGGGTTGAGTTGCGCCCACGACCAGACCGCAGTTCTCGTTCTGATTCCAACCCAGGACGGTTTTGGCCACATGACTGTGCAGCGTTTTGGCCCCGTCCCCATCGCGAAAATACTGAAAATCCCGATTGCCGGGATTTGAGGTCAAACACAGAACGAATGCGCCTTTGTCGGACTGTCGCAGGAAGGGTTCGACCGAGTCTTTCCCCATATACGGATTGACCGTCACCGCATCAAAGTTCAGTTTGTCAAGAATGGCCCGGGCGTACATTTCAGAGGATGTGCCGATATCGCCGCGTTTGGCGTCGGCAATTGTAAGCACGGTATCCGGGATGATCTGAATCAGCTTCTCTAATGCAGCCCACCCTTTTGAGCCTTCGGACTCGAAAAAGGCCAGATTGAGCTTGTAGGCTGCCGCCGTATGCAGCGTCCTTTCGATGATTTCCGAGCAGAAGTTGTATAAAGGATCAGCCGAATTTGCCATTTTTGCCGGAATGCGACGAATATCCGGGTCCAGGCCGATGCAAAGCAGACTGTCTTGTTCACGAATGATTTGCGAAAGTCGCTGTGTGAAGTTCATACTTACAGGCAAGAGTTATTCGTGGTCATATTTCTTTTCGCCGGCGGTAATCGCCACGGGCAGCTTGTTTTGATCCGGCGGCAGCGGACAGGTTGAAAATGCAGAAAACGCACATGGCGGATTGTAGGCTTTGTTAAAATCCAACGAATAGGTTTGCTCTTCACCGTCGAGTTTATCAGCGTACAAAAACCGTCCTCCACCGTAAGTTTCGCCACCGGTGGTTTTGTCGGCAAAAATGATGAACAGGCGGCCGTCGCTTTCTTCGCTAATGGCGTCCAGGCTGTATCTGTGATCGTCAATTTTGAATTCGAGCCGGCCCGGTGACGGCTGCTCTCTTATGGTGCCAAGGACCGTCGGCACGGAAATGGTTTTCGGAGGCTCATACGGTTTCAACTGCGCCTTGACGTTCCACTTCGAATCGATGGGATACATTTCGATGCCTTTGAAATTCGCCAGGGCAGGATTGTCGAGATCTCGCAAGCGAATAGCCAGACGGCTGCCGCGTTCGATGACAAACCAACTCAAAGTTCGATGCTTCAAGACTGTTCTGTTTTCCTGTGAGCCATCGAAAATCGGTGCTTCCCGGATTCGTTCACCGTTGCAGGTCACATCAACGTTTGAGTTGATTCTGACAGAGACAACGGAGTCTTTGCGCAAGAATGTTCCCAGGAATTTCGCTGCTTTTCCTTCCGGGAACACGATGTCGTTAGACGGATCGCTGCCAAAGGTATGGTTGCCCTGTTCGAGCCAATACAGCCCGGCCAGGTTCAGCCAGCCGTCTTCACTTTTGAGGCGCTCAATGCGATTTTGATGCCAGGCTTGTATGTCAGCCACGTATGCGGTGTCCGTTCCATTTTCAGGCGTAGAAGAGTTGCATCCGGGAAAGCTTAGCGCGGCGAGGGTCAAAAGGGAAACGATTGTATCTTTCATCAAAAAGTATCCTCGACGATCTTGGTGTCTTGAATGATAGAACGTCTCCATTCCTTTTAAAGAAGAGCCCGTCATTAGTAGGAATCTTGCTGTTTTTAAGCAATGTGCCGCCAATGACATGCTGGAGCGCTATAATCTATAATCAATTAGAATTTAAACAATTCACGCAAATTGTCAATTGAAATACGGCCGATTTTTTTTGCTTTACATCTTTACCGAAGTTTGTTACCTTTCCTGGCATTTGAGTCTATTAAAACAGAAAGACGCAAACCGTACAATTCCAACCGGACATTCCAACAGTAAACTCGGAGGGAGCTTATGAAATTAAAACTGCACTGGCAAATACTCATCGCGCTGGCTTTAGGTGTGATGTTCGGTTTTCTTTCCCGTGGATTCGGATTTCAAGATTTTGTTACTAGCAAAGTAGCCGTGCTTGGGGATATTTTCATCCGAGCGCTGCGGATGATCATCATTCCGCTCATCGTCTCATCTATCATTTCGGGCGTCACAAGCATTGGCTCCGCTGAGAATCTCGGTCGAATGGGGCTTAAAACGTTTGGCTATTACGTGACCAGTAGCCTTTTTGCTATTTGTACCGGGTTGTTGATGGTGAATCTGATCCAACCCGGTATCGGGGCCAAAGTTGGGCTGGAAAGAACCCCGGAAGAATTGGCGGCGAACGTGGAGAAAATTGGCGATACGCTCCTGGGCATCATCCCCACCAATCCGTTAGAGGCCATGATGCAGGGCGACATGTTGCCAACCATTTTCTTCTCACTGCTTTTTGGATTTTTCATTACACAGGCACCTGATCCGTATAAGCAGCAATTGACGGATTTTTTTCAAGGAATATTTGAAGTGATGATGCGTTTAACACATCTTATTATTCTCTTTACTCCCATCGGTGTGTT
>JAABYK010000101.1:6823-27325 GCA_011775825.1 Candidatus Zhuqueibacterota bacterium
GCCGCTTACATGCTCACCGTCGTCTCGTCTTTGGCCATGCACGCTTTCATCACGCTTCCCTTGTTGCTGTTTCTGATCGGCAGAATCAATCCTTCAGCTCACGTCCAGGCGATGTCGGTACCTCTGATGACTGCGTTTTCTACGGCTTCGTCGTCGGCGACACTCCCGTTGACCATGGATGCGGTGGAAAACAACTCCGGTGCATCCAACAAAGTCACCAGCTTTGTGCTGCCACTGGGAGCCACCATCAACATGGACGGCACCGCGCTGTACGAATGTGTGGCAGCCATGTTTATTTCACAGGCGTACGGGATTGAACTTTCGGTGGGTCAGCAGTTTATCGTAGTTTTGACCGCGTTGCTGGCGAGCATCGGCGCCGCCGGCGTGCCGATGGCCGGCCTGGTCATGATCGTCATCGTGTTGAACGCCGTCGGACTCCCGTTAGAGGGTGTGGGGTTGATTCTAGCCGTGGATCGAATTCTGGATATGTTGCGTACCTCGGTTAATGTGTGGAGCGACAGTTGTGGTACCGTCATCATTGCAAAAACCGAGGGCGAAACCGAACTAAAAGTGTTACGCAAGGCTCTGACATAGGGAACGAAAAACAGGCTGTTGCTGTCATTCCTGATATCTTTTGTTCGGGAATCTCCTGCCCAATCTTTGGAATTCCGGTACAAACTTGTCCCCGAAATCTTTAAGCGGGGAACAATGCCGGAATGGCCTGTACTAACAGGTTTTCGTTCACTACATAAGGAGAATGCAATCGTAACTTTAAAAGAGTGGTTTGCGGGCGGCAGGCGCGTAGAGGTGGCTCTCGATCCGAACAAGCCTGCCCAGAAATTTAGCATCTTCTGTCGCATTGAGGGTCAGGGCCCCGGGCTCACTTTATTGCATGGTTTTCCTACCTGTTCCTGGGATTGGGTGAAAGTCGTCGATAGACTAAAGAACGACCGGCAACTGTTGATGTTCGATTTTCTTGGGTTCGGGGATTCGGATAAGCCTCGCAACCATGTTTATTCCATTTTTGAACAAGCTGATATTACAGAATTTCTGTGGCAACATTTTGATATCAAAAGCACCGTGTTGGTTGCACACGATTACGGCGATACCGTCGCATTGGAGTTGCTGGCACGTCAAATGGAACACAAGCAGTCGACACAAATCCAAAAGGTAATTCTCTTGAATGGCGGGATTTGCGTGAATTACCAGCGTCCATTGTTGATTCAAAGACTTCTGCGACAGCCCGTGCTCGGCACGTTGATTTCTTATTTGCTTAATGAGCGAACTTTCAACAAGCGATTCACCTCGATTTTCTCAAAATCGCATCCAATCTCGGAGTCGGAGCTAAGGCAGCACTGGCAGGCCATCGTGCGGCGCAAAGGCAAGCGGAATTATCACAGGATTATCCAATATTTGAAGGAACGCAAGCGGTATCAGGCTCGCTGGGAACACGCGTTGGAGCATTGCGACGTCCCCATTCGCTTCATTTGGGGCTTGCAGGATCCGGTATCGGGAAAAAGCATCTCGGATCAGATCCGGAAACGGCTGCCAGATGCTGATCTTATGGAGCTTGAAGATGTTGGGCATTACCCGCAGTGGGAAGTGCCGGAATTGATTGGGAAGGAGATACTAAAATCGTTTTGAGGCGGTAGACTCTTCTGCGGCGACTTCGAACCCCTCGCGCGCCGCTATTTGTACGGTACCAATTTGATTGACTTTGCGCTCAAACTCCTCCGGTGTGTAACAGAGCAATTCTAATGCTTCATCGTACGGCCAATATTGGTACAACGCGACGGGTCTTTCTACAAACTTCACGCCCTTGAAATCTTTAGATACAACGATCACATCAAAATCACTATCCACGAGGTGGTCGCCTCTGGTGCGAGATCCGAAGACAATCATTTTTTGAATGTGAAGATTTTTTTCGAGTTCTTTTCGAAAAGTTTTCAATTTTTCAAAGTCTTTCGGATCCAATTCATGACCTCTTCGGCTTTTTCAAGATGGTCTTGGGCAATGTCCTTATCAAATATCTCGGCAGGAATGCCATTTGCCGCGTCCGGGTAACGAGTCGTGACAAAATCCGGATTGAGGCTGCGCAAGAGTCCCAGCTTATTTTTGGGGAAGCCTACGCTTTCTGCCAACCGTAGAAGATTATGTGTTTTGTCGGGCATTTGCTTTTTTTGTTGAATGTATAAGGCTTTGAGCCCTTTTTCAACTGCTTGCTGACACAGGAATGCCGAGACATAATACAGATCGGCGTTCAAGCTCTTTCTTGCGGATTCAAGATCCTTTTGTGCTTGCGCCCACCAATTTTTCGTTTCTTCCCGCATATTTGATAATTTCTACAAAATGGATTTCAAACGAGTGTTCCAAATCAAAAACAAGTCACCGTCCATTGGCAGCCTGCGAACGTTCTTCCGGTTCAGGCAATGGCTTGCGAGGCAGTTTTTCCGGTCGCATGGCAGTATGATAAACGAATGAAGCCATGATAACCGAGGCCTGTATCAAATCGCTTTTCACCACATGATCGTACACATCCATGCTTGAATGGTGGGTGCGCGTCTGATACTCGAGCGGATCCTGAATAAACTGAAAGCCGGGAAGTCCGAGCGCGTCAAATGCAAGATGATCAGTTCCACCGGTATTACGGATTGTAACCGTGCTGGCTCCGAGGTCGTGAAACGGTTCGAGATAGGCTTCGAAAATCGGGCGGACCGCGTCATTCTGTTGTAGATAGATGCCGCGGATTTTTCCGCTGCCGTTATCAAGATTGTAATAGGCTGAAAATGTATCGTGTTCGTTTTTTAGGGTCATCGTCCTCCGGTCACCGAAATGCTTCTTGGCGTAACCACGTGAGCCCCGAAGTCCTTGCTCTTCACCGCCCCACAACGCGATACGAATGGTTCGGTTTGGCTTGATTCCGTATTTGTCGCCAAGCGTTTTCAAAATGCGAATCGCTTCCATGGCGACAACGCATCCGGCTGCGTTGTCCGTGGCGCCGGTGCCAGCATGCCAGGAATCTAAGTGGCCACCGAGCATGACCAGCTCGTGTTGAAGTTTCTTGTGTGAACCGGGCAGTTCAGCCACTACATTGTAACCGAGCGTGTCATCAGCAAAGAATCTGTTTTGTACGTTGATTTTCAAATTAACGGCGATGCCGTTTTTAAGCAACCTGGCAATGCGACCATAATGCTCAGCGGCGATAGCCAACGCCGGCAACGCCGGTTCGGCATCCATTTCGTGTGAGCCGCCTCGATGGACCCGTAGGGTGCCATAATCCCTTTGACTTGGCTCGAGGATAACTGCTGCGCCTTCATCTTTCAAAAATTGGATGGTCTTGCGTCTCAGGGCCCGCCTCCTCCGGAACTCGGCCCGTCTTTCCCACCACGAAGGCTTTGCACCCGGTTCAGGCGCTTGCATGAGTTCTGCAAGCGACTGTTCATCGTGGCGTTTCGCAAGCGCCTCAAAATGCGGTTCCAGGTCTCGCGGCTCTCCTGTCATCACAATGGCACCCAGAAGTTGTCCGCGATAATCATTCAAATCTTTTTCAGATTCGACCTCCATGAGAATGGGTTCCCCGGAAATGACGCCGTCGGTTCCGGGAGTCCAGGCTTTGGGATAGGCAATTATGTTCAGATACTGCGGCTCAATCATTGCAATGGAAAAATTGTCGGTCGCCCAGCCGCGTCCAAACGTGCCCCACGATTCCAAAGCGGCGTTTTCCAATCCCCATTCGTTGAATTTGTCCACACACCACTGACTCGCAGCTCTGTAGTTTGGCGAATTCGTCAAGCGCGGACCATGAACATCGGTGAGGTAAAACAGAAGGTCCATGACTCGAGAATTTTCGAATCCCTCTGCTTTAATTTTCGAAACAACATCGAGATCAACGGGCTCCTCTGCAAATACGGTTATCGTGAACGTGAACAGGACAAAAAGTGCAATGCGAATTTGACGTGACATCTGAATACTCCCCGTGAAGTTTTGATTAGAAAAATTTTTCGAGGTCAATTTAAAAATCCTGAGGCTAAAAACCAAGCAGAATTTTGAGACCATCGAGGCGTTGGGAGAATAATCTTGTTCGAAACGGACAAGCTTGATATTGAGCGTTGGATCACAGAGGGCTTGCACCGATAGAAAATTGCGAGAAAGTGCAATTTTGAGGTTTCCACGACCTGTGCATAACATGTGGATAACTTTCCAGAATCAACCTTTGACTTACCAAAGCGTTATCAGCCTTAAAAAGTGAACAAATTGAGATTTTCGACAGAAATTGCGACAATCGGAAAAATCATCATTACACAGCCGGTTGTTGTTGGATTTAATATAGTAATAACAAGTTCTTAAGAGTGTTTTTGTTTCTGCGCTCGAACGGTAATTCGCATTAAAAAGCCTTAAGTTATTTAGAAATACCAGCATACAATTCATAAGCGAATTTGCGGGTCTAAATGGTTCTGTGTTATAAGGAACCGTAAAATATTGTGGATAACTTTTTGAAGAACGGCTTAAATTGTATAGGTGTGAGAGAGAGATAAAATTTATTGACTTTGTTTGAAAATTTCATTAAATACGTTTACAAAAGTAAAAACATCAGTTGATTTTCGAGTGATTTTCGAGCATGAAGTCAAAAAAGAAGCTTTTACGTCGATTGTTTCTAGGTGTGAGTCTCGTCATTGTGTTTTACCTGAGCTTTGGTGGCGACTACAGTTTATACAAACTCTGGAAGTTGGAGCGCAAGAAGGAAAACTTGCAGGCTCGAATCAAAGAAAATCAGCAAAAACAAAAACAATTGTCGCGAGAAATTAAGTTACTTCGAAACGATTCTACTTATATCGAAAAAGTGGCCCGTGAACGCTTTAATATGGGCAGGAAAGGCGAGAAAATCTACCTGTTGAAAGAAAAGGATAAGGATAGCAAGTGAATAACCCATTAAAATCCAAAGGAGGGATTCCGCGGAGAATTCGCAATTATTTTTTTACCGGACTCCTGGTATTGATTCCATTGGTGCTGACCGGATTCATCATCTGGAAGCTTTTCCTGGCTGTTGATAGCATCTTACGCCCTTTTGCCCATGAATACATACTGGGCCCGCTTGGTCTCAAACTCGGAGGCAAGCAGTTTCCGGGAATTGGGTTTATTACACTTACCGTTTTCATCATCGTGGTGGGTCTTGTTGCGCGTAATTATTTTGGCAAAAAAATCGTCGCCTTTGGAGAGCGGATAGTTGAGCGTATACCGCTTATCAATCGTGTCTATGGAGCCATCAAGCAGATAAGTGAGGCATTCTTTTCCTCGAAACGTGAGGTGTTCAAAAAACCGATCCTTTTTGAGTATCCGCGAAAAGGAATCTATTCCATTGGCTTTTACACGCAAGACACCCGAGGGGTCGTGCAAGATGCATTAGATGATGATGTGGTCAGCGTATTTTTGCCAACGACTCCCAACCCAACATCGGGATTTTTGTTGTTTGTTCCTAAATCAGAGATTGTTGAACTGGATTTAACTATCGAAGAGGCGCTAAAACTCGTCATTTCAGGTGGGGCCATCGTGCCGAAAGAGGGCAAAGCCGTTCGGCAACCAAGTCTCACACAACTTGAATTATAGATGATTTAAAGCCAGAATCGTCAAATGCTTAATTGCAGCTCCGGGTACGTTGTGGTACTAGTGCTTTCCATTCCGGGGGTTGGATTTTCACAATTAGCACAAGATTCTCAGGAACCGCCAATTTTCCCGAGCTATTCAAAACTAAATTTCAGCCAGCAGTTGAATATTTACGAATGGTTGTATACATTTAAATATAAAAGGAGCTTGAGTAATCAGTTACAGTTAAATATTAAAGAAGACTTTCGGACCACTTTGCAAAGCATCTCCTCAAAAGACTTGTGGAAAGATAACCAAGATTTTGAATTGAAGCTCGGTTATCCAGTCAACAAGGCTTTATCCTTACATTCTGAATTTCATTCCCACATATTATCTGACCCTTTAGCCGGATTTGACAACGACGTGGTTTTTCATTCCGGCATCGCTCGACTGAATTATGTGCCGCGACACACTATCACAATTGCACCGCAAGTTAGCAGCAAATGGCAGACCCAGTTAGGACAAAGCGATCAAGGGTTGAGTTATGGTCTGGATGCTCGCATTGAGGAGGTCGAGATTCAAGGCTACATCAGCGACTTATCTCTTTCCGGTGAGCAGGACCTTTTCCCGGAACGGAAGAATGAAGATCTGAAATTGCGGTACCAAATCGAGCGGCAATTTTATGAATCGACTGCGGACACACTCACTATTTTCTTCGATCGGCTCAGAAGAGACAGCTTTGATGCCGAGGGCGATGAGATAGTTGGCCGAAAGATATTTGTGAGAAATTTGACGCAGAGTCGTCGCGGCATTGAAAATCATTTGAGCTATCGCATTGCGTCATCGAGCACCTTGTTTCTGAAAAATTCGTTTACGGCAGGCTCGTTCACCGTTAACAATTTAAAACAGGATACGACGGAGATACGTAAAGACGACGCGACATTCGAGTCGAACCATTCCGTGGGCATTATTGTACGGCACCGCACGTGGTTTACTAATTTGGGCTGGAGTTTTCGATCTCGTTCACTCGATGATAGGCGGCCGGTAAAGGGTTTTCTGGACCCTCGGCATCCTTCGCTGGGCTTTGATACCGAAGAAGTGTTTGTGAAACTGAGACTGAGTAGCGGTCTGCGAGTAGCGAAAAACGATTCCTTGGGTGTGCATGCGTCGGTTTCCAAGTTTCAATTTGACACGTCGGATACAACCAATCCAAACGACCACGATCAAATTAGATGGCAGTTGACTTTTGCTCATTCTCACTATTTTGGCTCGAATCTTAAATTAACCTGGCGTGCCAGTGCGTTCATCAATCACCTTGTTTTCATTTCCGGACAATTTAGCAGCGGGAACAACTGGGAGCGGGTCTTTCAACTGATGCCACAAATTGTGTACAAACCCGATGACAGATTGACCTTGCGACAGCGCTTCACGGTTCGAGCGAAGTATCAAACGTTTGATTTCGACAATCCTGCAACAAGCAATCGGAATACGGTCAACCGACAATTTATAATGGCAAACAACAGCACCATCGCCCTGTCGTCACGGACGTGGCTGGAAACGGAACTTAGCCTCGAACTTGCCGAACAGGGGAAATTGTTCTACAGTTTGTGGCGTCAACAGTTGGCCTTGTCGTGGCGAAATCAAGAAGCGCGGGTACTTTTGCGCCATAAGCTGGGGCCTAATTTCACGGTATCGGCGGGAGGCAATATCTTCCATCAAATCCGCTGGAATCACAAGCTAGTGGCAGGGGAGGGTTCGGAAAGAACGGTAAGAGATAAGCATACGAACCTCGGCCCGATTCTGCAAATGTCTTATCGCCCAAGCGAATCGGTGCAATTTGTCTTTTTGGGGAACGTACAAGTAGTTACTGCGTCAAGGAGGGAAACAGAATACATCAACAATTTTGATGTAAATGTGAACTGGTTGTTTTAGACAATAGGAATGACAAGTGGGTGGGAAGAGAAACAAAGATTTCGAGATGTCCATCCCGAGCAAACTTGATAAGATCGAATCCGTTGAAAAGTTAGCCGAAAAGGCGGCTGATAAAATCGGATTTAACGAGGAGGAAAAAGACAGTTTGGCGATTGCTGTTACCGAGGCGGTAAACAATGCGATCATCCATGGGAATAAAAGAAACGCGCAGAAAAAGGTCCACATAAAGTTCACATTTGAAGAAAAAAAGCTGGTGGTCACGGTTAAGGATGAGGGAAAAGGGTTCAACCCGGACAATGTAAGAGATCCGTTGGCGCCGGAAAATCTATTGAAGGAAAGCGGCCGGGGGATTTTTATTCTCTCCACTCTGATGGACGAGGTTAAGTTTAATTTCAATAAGGGGGGCACCGAAATCTATATGACTAAAGTGAAGAAATAGCTCATCATCATTCTTCCGCATTTATACGCCCAAAGTCGTGTCCGTCTTCACCGATCGGAATTCTAAGTTTTTGTCCACGAAAAATAAGGTCCGGATCCTGTATCAGGTCACGATTGGCTTCAAAAATTTGGGTGTATTTTGACGCATCTCCGTAGAACTTTTTGGCAATTTTGCTTAGCCAGTCACCGCTCTTAACAACGTAATACTGATACTTTTCATCATTCTCTAAATTGTTTGGTTTGTCAGGGGCGCTTTTTGTCTTCTTTATGTCATTTTTTGTCTCCTCTGCGGGGCGCTGATGCATATTTTCATCACGACTGGTACTGTGGTTGTTGGCCAATTCGAATTTTTTCACGTGAGATCTCAAAGCCGTGTACAGGTTCTGATTTCCAGCAAGATGATCGCGCTTTTGAGTTTCAGGGATGAACTGAGCTGGTTCGGGCTGGGGTTTGGCTATTATTTTAACGATACCGAGACTGTTGTGCTTATCAAGAGGAAGTGTGAAAGGTGTGATGTTGCCGAGTAACATGATGGTGTCATTTACGTTCTCGGTTTCGCTGCGTGAAATGTATTGGCCAACCACCAATCCGGAATAGGTGCCCGGACTCAGGCCATTCAATTCAATCCAATAGTGCGTGGATTTCCTTGGTTGGATCTGCAGTCTTTGACTCTTGAGCCTCTCCACATGCTGGTTATGGTCGTCATACAGCTCAAGCCAAACAATCGGCATTAAAGATTGGGGTCCTGTATTTTGTACCTCAACCTGCAGAACCGTCTTTGAGCCTACGGTGCTTATTTCCGAATCCAAAATTCTCAGATTACGTGCTTGTGAGCCTGGAAACAGGAATAACAAAATGCCCACGCAGATGATCGTAACATTACCTTTCATCTGATCTTTATCCTATGGTTGTGTTGAATTAAAGTCTGGGGATTTGTGCAAAGTGAGGCAGGCATTGTGCCGGAATCGCCTCGTGATGCGTATCGTAAGATGTGTAGCGTGTTCCCGTATCAAGTGATGCAGACCCGGCCAGAAGGGATTCCGGCCCTGCCTTCAAAGAGCGGATTTGCAAGTCATATGCCAAGCCCAAAGTTGTGCACAAACTGTAATATTGAGGCATGAGTTGTACTTGAAAAGAATCAGAGCACGTGGGTTGAATGAATCATGCATGGTTAATTTTTGAACAGGTGCACTAAATATGAACAGTTAAGGTTGTAAGAGGAGAAATTAATCTGTCTGAAATTTGGATGCTGATTCAAGGTTTATTTTTTTCGAGCGCAGACTTCGCAGATATTTATGACCTGAGCTTAGAAAAGTTTGGAGACTCAACCGCGAGGGACGGGAAGCTTTTTGCTGATGCGAAACTCTTTTAGTTCATTCTTTTTATGGGTAAGAATTTTCAGGTCTGAACGAGGGTAAGCGCTGCAAAGCAACACATAGCCAGCTTCTTCATCTTCAGGAAAGATGCGCAAAGCTTGGCTTTGATCTACCTCGCCTTCGAGGATCTGACCTGCACAGGTCGTGCACCAACCCTGCAGGCAGAGATAAGGCAACAAATAGTCAGCCTGGAGGGCTGCTTCCAGAATCGTTTCGTCTTCAGGCACCTCCAGGCTGTGTTGTTCATCATCGATAATTAATGTAACTTGATATGTTTCTCTTTTATCTGTCACGGATTATAAAAGCCGAGATTTTTGCTGTACGGGGCGTCACCAGGTGTCCCTCTGCGGAAATGTCCTGAGGGACGTATCTCGCCATCACGTTCTTTAGCGAGGAGTTCGATAAACCAGGCTTCGTGTTCAACTTCCTCCTGCAAAATCCGTGACGCCATGTCGTGGGTGCGCGGGTCTTTGCCCAACGTCAGGTCGCAGATTTCACTCCAGGTACGGATCGCGCAGCGTTCTGCTTCTAATAGTGTCGTCAAGATGTTTGCCGCACTTGGGTCATCGGGAAGATAGGCATCGGGACAGCCTGCGCGGTCCGCAAATTCACGAATGTCGTGCGGGATGGAGCCACCGAGTTCATAAATTCGCGGCGTGATGAGTTCAAAATGTGCACGGTCTTCAAGTCTGGCATCTTCACAGATCTCTTTGTAGTCTTCATGTCCGGCCAAATGCATACGCAGAATGGTGTAGTAATAATAGGTCGTGAACTCAGCCCCGGCAGCATCGATAAGCTTTTCGATGAGCTCCTCGACGTTTACCCCGCGGGATTTGATTTGCTCAACTCCAACTCGTTGCGTAACATCACCCGGCTTGACTTTACCTGATGCATGTGGTTTGGGTTTTTGAGCCATAAGAGACATCCCTCCTTGTTTAGTTCATAAATGTTTTGAAAAACAAAGTTCGATTTGTATTTTCAATATATGAAATTTGTGACGCTTATGCCAGCAGAAATTAAGCCTGGATGGGGTGCATTGTGGTGTCGTTTGCCACCATTAGACAAATACTGAATTTCGCAACTGATAGACAAAATTACTTGATAATGAGCACTTTGTGGGCTAAGCACGGCTCTGTGTCTCAGTGTTTGAACGAGCCGCGCGGGAGAGGGTTCTTACGTTTTGTATTTAGCAAACAGATTAAAGCGGAATAATCGAGAGATTTGGGGTGTATTTCCCACGGTTTGAGGATCGTAAGTTCGCCGTGTAACAGACCCTTGCTTCATCGGGAGGGTTCTTCAAATAAACTCTCTAGTTTTTACTAAGCAATGGAGGTATACCATGAAAAAGGTGTTGACGGTTCTAATCGTGGTCTTCGGGATTTGTGTTGCGAACGCGACCTTTTCGCAAGATCTAAGAGTGGCTTTGGAGGGAAATACTGCTTTTGCTCCTGGTCAGTTCAGAAGTTCGGGGGACAGCGGATTCGGACCCAATGTTCGATTTCTTGTCAATTTAAGCCCGAACCTGTCGCTGACCACCAGTGCCGGAGTTTTGCTGTTTTCCGACACCNNCGGAGTTTTGCTGTTTTCCGACACCCAACTGGGGGGACTTTCGATCAACGGCGGAGAACCTATCACTCTAGAATCCAGTGTAAATGCCATTCCTGTGTTGGGCGGGTTTCGGTATTATCTCGCACCGGGCGCCACGAAATTGTACATCGGCGGACAGGCCGGTTTACATCGCTTTATCGTCAATTCCGAACACCCACAAGTGCCGGGATTTAGCATCATGACCGACGATTCGAGAACAGCATTTAGTTTCGGGCCAACCTTTGGGGCCGAATTCGGACGCCTTGATTTCAGCGCCAATTACATCATGATTGAAGACGCCAATTATTTCGGTTTTCATCTCGGTTTTGCATTATTGAATTTTTAATGCACACGTTCCTATCGGAGTGTCATGATTCTTAATATGCCGGGCTATCAGAATGTCATTGCCAGACGCTGTTTGGCGAAGCAAACCCAGGAGATTCTTCGTCCTGAAAAGTGGGCTCATGACACTCCCCAAATTCTTGCTACCCGAAGCATGTGCGTTCAACAACCCCCTGAAGGAGAGAAACTGTGACGATTACGGTTACAGAAAAGCTCAATTCTGTCCCGACTTCAACTGACCGAGCATTTCATCAATCTCCGTGGTGGGTGCATTGCAAGCGTAATTTTTGCAAACATAAGCCGTCGCTTTGCCATTCAGGCTCTTTTGAGTTTTCGTGAATTCGGCAATGTCCGCGATGGCCGGGCTCTCCTTTTCGGTAGGACGGAAGAGCGTTACTTTGTTCGGGAAATACTCCTGTTGCAAGGCCGTCAACATGGCGTCAGTGTCCTTTTCGTTTGTTTCTCCCGCTACAACCACCTCATAAGACGGACCAAACATGAAAGTCAGGGCGGACATGAGTTGGGTATGTCCCATGGGCGCACGTTTGACTTGCTCGGAAAAAGCTTGTCCGATGGCAGACGCTTTTTCCTCTAGTTCGGGATTGGCCGTGATTCGGCCTAGACGTACGAGATTGAGTGCAGCCACTGAGTTTCCGGAAGGAATGGCGCCGTCGTAGATTTCCTTGGTGCGCACAAGCACATCTTCCAGGCTATCCGCGGTGAAAAATAAACCACCGTTCTTCTTGTCCCAGAAATAGTCAAGCATGAGCTCATTCAGGGCGATAGCCTTCTTTAGATAGTCAATTTCAAATGTTGCATCATAAAGCTCAAGCAGCCCCCAAACCATGAAAGCGTAGTCCTCCACGTGCGCAGGGAGAGCCGCTTCGCCCTGTCTGTAGCGTTTCAACAAGCGGCCGTGATGATCGCGCAGCTTGTCCCAGACGAAATCTGCTGCTTTGCGAGCTGCTGCCGCATATTTGGGATCGTCCAAAACCGCGGCCCCTTTCGCAAAGGCCGCGATCATTAAGCCGTTCCAGTCCGTCAGAATTTTGTCGTCTTTTAAAGGATGAACGCGTTTCTCTCGCACCTCAAACAATTTCTTGCGGGCTCTTTCCCAGCGTTCTCGGAGTTGTTCTTCGGTTACATCCAGGTTTTCTGCGTGTTTTGCCAACGATTTATCGAGATGCAGGATACTGCGTCCGGTTTTCTGGCCCGTGGCTTGTTCCACAAAGTTGCCGCCGACTTCCACATTAAATAAATCGATAATGAACTCGCCTTCCTTGTCGCCTAAGACGTCCTTGATTTCTTCGGGTGTCCAGAGATAGAACAGCCCCTCTTCGCCTTCGCTGTCGGCATCCTCAGCAGAATAGAATCCGCCTTCGGGAGAGGTCATGTCTCGAAGGACGTAGGTGAAGATTTCACGCGCTGTGCGGGCATATTCTTCTTTGCCTGTTGCCTGATACGTTTCGATATACGCCATTGCCAGCATCGCCTGGTCGTAAAGCATCTTCTCAAAATGCGGCAGCAGCCACTGTGGATCGGTCGAATAGCGGTGAAAACCGAAACCGACATGATCGAAAATGCCACCGAGACGCATTTCATGCAGCGTCTTTTCAACCATCTGCAGGGCTTGTTCGTCGCCTGTGCGCTGCCCATAGCGCAGCAAAAAGGTGAAATTGTGTGGCGAGGGAAATTTGGGCGCGGAACCAAACCCGCCGTGTGTTTCATCAAATCGTCCACTCAACTGATGGTAGGTTGTGTTCAAGATGGTTTCGGTCAGTTGTTCTCCCGGTTGGGTCGAACTGTGTTGCTGCAGGAAATCCACCACCTGCTGAGCATTTTCCAGGAGTTTGTCGCGCTCGTTTTCCCATAACTGTTTGATTCTGGGCACGAGATCCATCATCCCGACACGTCCCATGCGACTGGTTTTGGGAAAATAGGTGCCCGCAAAAAATGGCCGTTTATCAGGCGTCATGATAATCGTCAAAGGCCAGCCACCGCTACCGGTCATCGCCTGGCACACCGACATGTAAATCTGATCGATGTCCGGTCGTTCTTCTCGGTCGACTTTGATGGATACAAAGGCGTCGTTCATAAGTTTTGCCACCTCCGGGTCCTCAAAAGATTCATGCTCCATCACGTGGCACCAGTGGCACGTGGAATAGCCGATGGAAAGGAAAATCGGTTTGTCCTTTTTCTTTGCTTTTTCAAAAGCTTCTTCGCCCCACGGGTACCAATCCACCGGGTTCCCCGCATGCTGCAGCAAGTACGGACTTTTTTCGAACACCAGACGGTTGTACTCCGGCCCGCCATCCGGGGGCAAGTCCTTGAGTTCATCCGCGCATGGCAAAGGTTTGCGTCCTGTATCGTCATGTGCCCGTTCTTGTGGCATCCCTTTATTATTTGAAAATTGCATAATAATCACCGCTATGATTGACAGGGTTATGATTGACGAGATAATCAGAGTTTTTTGCTTCATCTTAGCCCAAACTGTTTGTGTACAACAACCTTAGTATACAAAAAACTCGGGCCAAGCGCAAGGCAGGAATATTGGTGGAAATGGAAAAGTTTTATGCCGCGGTCTGTTATTTTCATTCACGTTGAGAGTATCATTTCATGACTACAACCTTTGTACCATTTCCAAAGTCTGGCGGTCCAGTCATAGAATACCACTATTCCTGTTTTCTATTGTTTTGCCCAAAATCATTTTGACTTTTTGGGTTCAGACTTGCCCCGGAGAACAAGTTCCCGCATAGAGATCGAATGCTCTCATTCACTTCGCCCGCGGCTGCCATCCGCCCAGGCCGGGTATAAGTTGAACATATTCATCCGTTGCCGGAGAGGTGTGCTGTCGATGAGCTGCTGAATCTCGGCCCGTGTCTGACGTTTCCAGGTAACCTCCAAGTTCGCAAACCCGTAAGTCAAAGCCGCCATGATTGCCGCATTGAGCCGAAGCTGCCGCAGATCGACCTTGTCGTAGGTGTCCGACTCGGCGTGGTAGTTGGGTGCGTAATTGTAGGGATCGTGGTTGGCCACCAGATTCGCAATGCCCTGCATCATGAAATCGTAATTGTCCGTTCCAACGATGGGCATATTGATCGGCTCAAACGGTCCGAGCCCCTTGACGGGCTCGAGTGCACGGTTCACCGGTGCAATCAGCTCTTCACGACCGTTCGTGAAAAAGCCGAGAATGCGTCCACTGCCGATATCTACTGAGCAGGCCATGATGTGGCCATCCAGCTCGTCTGCATGGGCTTGCGTGTACCTCCACGAGCCGATCAGTCCCTGTTCTTCGCCATTCCAGAGTGCGAAGCGGACCGTGCGTTTGGGCCGGACGCCCAGACGCTTCATTTGACGCGCAATGTCGATCATCATTACGACGTTGCAGCCGTTGTCGTTGGCACCGGTTCCGAGTCCCCATGAATCGAGGTGGGCACCCACGACCACAAATTCATCCGGCTTTTCGGAACCGGGAATTTCGCCGAGCACATTGTAGCTTTCATATTCGCCACCCGATTGAATGTCGATTTTCGCCGTAAGGTTTAACGACTTGCCAGCTCTCAGCAGACGCGAAGCGCGTTTCGCTTCCTCTCTTTCCATCACCAGCATCGGGTGCTCATTTTCCGGACCTTTTGATGCGTTGTGTCGGTACAGCAGCCCTTGAGCACGCGAGGACATGTAAACGACGCCGGCCGCACCGGCCGCAAACGCCCTGGGCTCTGTTTCGGCTGCGTTGGCGTATTCCTCAAAAAGACCGCTCACGTCAACAAGCTCTTGCGTTTCAATTAAAACAAACGCGCCTCTTGCCTTGCTCCCGAGGCGCGCGAAATCCTGCACCGTTCCCATCCCGCCATCAACGAGGGGCGCCGTCAGCCCGTCTTCCGGTGTGGCGGCTGAAAAGGTCATCGTCACCACGTCTGGCTTAAACGAAACATCGCCGGTTACGGTAGCTTCGCATGAGCGCTCGAGCCAGAAACGAGGCATGGTGAAGCTTTCTTTCCTGGCTGTCACGCCCGCTTCCTCAAATTTCTGTAAGGCCCAGTCCACCGATTTCAGATTGGCCTCTGAGCCTGTGGGCCGACCGCCGATCTCATCGCAGAGCTGCTGCAGATCTTCCAGCATCGGTGTCTCGCCTAACATGGCCCCAACCAGTCGGTCCACTTCTGTAGTTTGCGTTATGCCCGATCCGCTAAAAATCAGGCTAATAAGCAAAACCGTAACCAGTCGGGTTGCAGTGAGGTTTTGAAAGGTCATCTTTTCCTTCCTCTCTATTTTAAGATGTAAATGTAAGTAAAGAGATTAGATTAAGATGCAAAATGCACGTACGGCATCGGCCACAGAGTGCCCGGAGTTTTACGAAGAACATCGAGTGCAAAATCACAGAGCATGATCAAACATCACGGTACCTTCGTGGTCTCCTTGCTTCTCGGAGCCCTCTGTGACCCAAGGGTCTGAGTGATTTCTGCACTACGTTTGGCCGACAGTTTTATGTGTCTCCAGATCCTAGAGAATCATACAAGCTAATCTTCCGTCGTCTTATATTTCTCAAACCATTTCAGAACGTGCAGGACTTTCGCAATCAGGTTGCTGGGTCGCGCGGCAATGCCATGCGAGGCATCCGGGACGCGAACCAGTGCGGTGTCGATCTTGCGCAGCTTGAGAGCCTGATAAAACTGCTCCGATTCGGAGATGGGTGTTCGATAATCGACTTCGCCGGTCAAGAGCATCGTGGGCGTCGTGACATTGCCCACATGGTGCAAAGGCGAACGCTGCAAATAGTGTTCGGCATGATCCCAGGGAAAGCCGGGAAACCAGTACTTGTAAAAGAAATTGTAGGCATCGGATGTCAATACGAAGCTGTACCAATTGATGACCGGTTTGGCGACAACCGCGGCCCGGAACCGGTCGGTCTTGCCCACAATCCAGGCGCTGAGCACACCTCCGCCGCTGCCACCGGTGACAAAGAGATTCTCTTCGTCGATGTAGCCGCGTTCGATAACGGCATCGACGCCCGACATGAGATCGTCGTAGTCCTGGCCGGGATAATTATGGTGGATTAGATTGCCGAATTCCTCTCCGTAACTGGTGCTGCCCCGCGGATTGGCGTAGAAGACCACGTAACCCGCCGCGGCATACAGTTGAATTTCGGCGGCAAAGCGGTCGCCATAATTTGCAAACGGCCCACCATGGATTTCGAGGATCAACGGATAGGTTTTGATGGGATCGAATTTAGGCGGCTTGACGATCCATCCCTGGATTTGGCGCCCATCGTCGTAGGACGACTCGTACCAAATTTCTTCTACTGAGCCCAATTGCTTGTAACCGAACAGATCCTTATTGAGGTAAGTGAGTCGACTTTCATCGGCGTTGCCTTTGCTACCTACGGCCACATCGGCCGGGTGGTCTGGTTGCGAATGCGTGAAGGCAAAGCGTCCGTTTCGTGCCACTGAAAACGAACCTGCGGCATAGGGCCGCCCGAGAGAAAGCCCTCCGACGTCTTTCGCCAGAGTGTGAACGGCGCCGTCCAGCGAGACAAACCCGATCTTGGTGTTGCCCTCGTCATCATATTGGAAATAAAGCCCCTTGCCATCGGCACTCCAAAAGGGGCGTCGGACGTCACGGTCGAAATCTGCCGTGATGACCTCGCGTCCGCTACCATCCCGGTTCATTACATAAAGTCGTGTTGTCTGATAACCCTGATACTTGTCGTCAAAACCAAGATAGGCGATTTTCTTGCCATAGGGCGACATGACCGGATCCGTGTCCGGTCCCTGGCGATGCGTGATAGCCTTGATCGCGCCGTCAGCTAATGACACTTCATAGATTTCTGAATTCAAAGGATCGTATTGCCAATCTTCGTGACGATTGGCTGAAAAAATAAGCGACTTGCTGTCCGGCGCCCACGTAGGTCTTTCGCGGTGATGAAACTCTCCGGACGTCACCTGTCTTGGCGACCCGCCTTCCGCTGGCAGGACAAACAGGTGGGCGTACCCATCTTCGAGATAGCCTCTGCCATCGGCGCGATACCGCAGTTTGGTGATAACATTCGGCGGATCGGCCCATTCCGCCCCCTTCGGCTTGGGTGGCATTTTTACAAACGGCTTTTCGCGATCTGGCACCAACATGGAAAAGGCAATCCAGTGGCCATCTGGCGACCAGGTCATGCCTCGGGGCGGATGTGTCAAGTTCGTGAGCTTGGCGGTCTGCCCCGTATCCATCCAGCGCAGATAGATTTGTGCGGAGCCTTTGCTACCAGAGACATAGAGCAGGCGGCTGCCATCCGGGGACCAGCGCGGGGAGGTGTGATTTTCATTGCCGGTCGTCAGCGCCCGGTGGTTAGAGCCATCGAAGTTGATGATCCAAAGGTTCGAACGCCGCCGGTCTTTCATGATGTCCATGAAACGACGTGCATAGACGATCTTCTTGCCGTCCGGCGAGATTTGCGGATCCGATGCGTATTCAAGCTGAAAAACATCGATGGGTTTGAAACGATTGTTGATATCGTTCAGAGGATGAGCGGCGACTCCCGAAATCCACCAGAACAATAAGAAAGCAATGTATGCTGCTCTCGTTTTCATGATCGGCCCTCCCGTATTGTGTTCATTTCAAATAGGAGCGAAAAATATCGTCCCGTACAGTCGAAACAAAATATACAAATAAAATTTTGTCTATCCAACATCAAATTCTTTCTCGGTAATTGTTTAGCTGTCTGAACGAGTGGAGCGCAAAAATCAGTGAGCGAAGCGAACGTATTTTTGCAATGCGGAGTGTATATACGGGCAAAAGTACGCTTCGCTGACTTTTGCACTCCAAACACCCGCCTTCGTAGGTCCTATTCAGATGGCTAAAAAGTTACCTTTCTCGTCCTTTTTAAGGAGCACTAAATCCAGCCAAAAACACAAGCTTCCTTTGTCGTTCTATCGGTTGGCATGAAATAATTGATGTCAGAGTTCTTCTGTTCAATTTGTATGGGACCCCTGTGGTGAAGTCATTGCAGGGATAGCGGAGGATCAAAGTTCGGATGAGCTGCTATCGATTTGTCAAACGCACAAACCGATAGCAGCTCGCGAGTCGGCAGTGTTTTTTACGGACGCGTTCCTCTTTATTTAAACTCGTACCGTTCGGTTGTTTTGGTAAGACTACCTGAGATTAGACCGATCAGACCAGCAGGCGGACCGACCACTATTATGCCAAGGACAGCCGCCGCTGGCCTGGTAAAGCAGATACCCTCAGAATCACTACAATCGTAGCTGTCCTCATCGCCCGTCTGGCTTATCAACGCTCCCAACGCCGCACCTATCAAAAAGCCGTAACCGAGTCCTTTTGCCGTGTTGCGGTGCTCTCTGGAAATACTTCTTATATTTGAGGTCACGACACGATGTCTCGTCGATTCGGATTCAGCATCGAACCAAGATGTTGAATCTTTTGTTACACGGACTGATTTCCCGGTAAAGCTCTCCCCGCTCGTAAGTTGGATTTGCACAGTTTTATTATGAACACTTCGATTTATTGTCTTAAGAGATTTTTGGGAATCGCTACTAACAGTAACCAATTTATTGCTGTAGCAACCATTCACGAGCAAAACAAGTGTGAGCAAGAGTATTCTATCCTTTATCATGCTTTTCCTCTTTATATGTCCAATCCAAATTAAGAATTAAAATTTCAAACTTGATTATGATATTGGCAGAACTGATTTTTTCTTGTTCAAATATGCCATTAGATGCTATCAAGGAAGTTTAAAAGTTCAAAGAGGGATACGAGCTCGATGAAAGGGGATCTTTGAATGTTAGACTGAATTTTTCGTCACGTCCACACACATTTCTTCCAAAATGCAATTTTCGGGGGGAGAACTTTATATAAAAGTATGTAAAATTATTGTAACTAAGTCAAGGAAAAAATGTCGAGAGTTTCGCCGTTAAGTCGTTTACTTATAGTGATTGGAGATTGCCAATCGAAAACGGCGCGCGAGGGCGTTTTCACGAACTTTGTAGCGATTTCAGCTTTTCGGTGAATGCCTTAACGCGTGCTTCCTCCACGAGGTTATCGGCTTTCGCGTCTGTTTTGAAATCGCTGCCCACGATCAGTCCGTCTGCTTTAGTGTAGAAAGTTGGCAAGTTAGCGGCTGTGACTCCGCTGCCCACGAGCGTCGGGAGATCGGTGTTTTGTCGCACAATGTCGAGTTCGTCTATTTTGGTCTCAGAGCCGGTGGATTCGCCGGATACGATCAAGGCATCCGCCAATCCGCGCTCGGTTACGTCCCGGGTTTCGGCGGCGAGACTGCGTTCGCCCAGAGGCACGGAATGTTTGACGCCCACGTCCGCGAAGATGAGCACGCTCGATTTCAGAGCAGCACGCAGTCGAAGCGTTTCGTGGCTGGCCCCTTGCAGCAGACCCTGGTCGGAAACCACAGCGTGCATGTGCACGTTAACCCGGATGAAGTGCGCCTCTGCGGCCGTGGCGATGGCGAGGGCAGCTTGCGCGTCGTTTCGCAGTGCGTTCACACCGACCGGAACATCTGACGCTTTGACGATTTCCCGCGTTACCGCTGCAAGGGAAGCTACGGTTTCGGCAGGAAGATTGGTGGGATAAAACGGCATATCCCGAAAATTCTCCACAATGAAGCCATCCACGGGATGGCGCTTAAAGATGTCAACTTCGGAGAGGGCGGTCTCGTAGACATTCTGTATGTTTCCGGAATATCGAGGCGCACCGGGTAACGGCATGAGATGGATGCACCCGATCAGGGGCTTGGGAGATTTGAAGAGGTCGGTGAATTTCATTGGTTTTGAAAAGGTGAATTTCTACAAAAGTTCAAGTGCAGAGAAAAACATCAGTCATTTTTGCCCCTTTGATCCTCGTACTTTACAAATAGTCCTCGAATCGAGCGGCCCAGTCNNATCGAGGGGAGCCGGGTAACGGCATGAGATGGATGCATGCGATCAGGGGTTTGGGAGATTTGAAGAGGTCGGTGAATTGCATCGGTTATGTCGGTTATGAAGGAATGAATTTCTATAAAAGTTCCAGTGTAAAGAAAAACTTCAGTCATTTTGACTTTTTTTCTCGTACCCGTACAAATAGTCCTCGAATCGAGCGGCCCAGTCAGGCGGACCTTGCAGATTCAGTGATAGAGCTGTTCTGAGGATGAACGCTTCTTTTTCATAATTGCATTCCTACTCTCAATTACTCAAAGCGATTCGCAATTTCTGGTTAATTTCTTCCATCAAGTTTTGATCGGCTTCCCCCAAAA
>JAABYK010000231.1 GCA_011775825.1 Candidatus Zhuqueibacterota bacterium
GGCGAAATACTTTCCGGTGCACTGGCCACCTACAAAGTACCGGATGTCTATTTTATGCCCGATAATTTACAGGTCGCCTTCCTGGAAGATGCCGACGAACCCATCAGTCCCTTTGGCAATAAAGCAGTCGGTGAACCGCCCTTGATGTATGGCATCGGTGTGTTTTATGCGTTGCGAAAAGCGATGCAAGCCTTTCGTTATCGAGACGATTATAAGTTTACATCGCCCCTCACTCCCGAACGAGTCATGTTGGAGTTGCACCGGGAAGAGGCGGAGCAGTTAGTGAAAACCGAACCCGTTCTGACTGCCACTCCTTCGGCTGAAAGANNGCTGAAAGATCTTAGCTTTAGGTTTTATTACAGATTAAAAGTTGGCAGTGGGCAAACTTATGGTGGGTAGTTTTAGAGAATTAACTGTTTATAAAAAGGCATTTAGATTAGCAATGGAAATTTTTGAAATCACAAAAAAATTCCCTGCTGAGGAAAAGTATGAATTAGTTGATCAGCTCAGGAGATCTTCGCGTGCGGTTTGCAGAGCAATTGGAGAAGGTTATCGAAAACGGCAATATCCCAAACATTTTTCCAGCAAAATGAGCGATGCTGATATGGAGAATACAGAAACGCAAGTTTCACTTGATTTTGCTGAAGCATGTAAGTACATCTCAAATGAAGAGTATAACGAACTTCGCAACAAGTCAGAAGAAGTGGGCCGAATGTTGAATCATATGGTAGAAAATCCTGAGAAATATCGTCCAAAACATTAAACGAGAGTTACTGTCTCAATTTGCCAAATGCCTTTTGCCCATTGCCAACTTCTTATGTAGAGGCTCAAAATAAATATAGATGATGAACGAAGTCCTCAAAGCAGCATACACATGCTTGCAAAAAAACGATCCCTGCGTGTTGGTCACCGCAGTGCGAACCAAAGGATCTACGCCTCAAAAACCGGGGGCGAAGCTGTTGGTCCGCGCCGACGGAACTGCTACCGGTACCCTGGGCGGCGGTTGCATGGAAGGCGATCTCTGGTATGCCGCGCAGCAACTTCTCAAGGACAAAGGTGAGCCGCAATTTCGTCAATACACCTTAAATGAAGAAATGGCCGCCCGGGATGGATTGGTGTGTGGTGGCACCATGTATTTTTTCCTGGAACCGTTCTTTGATTCCTCCTTCTGGCAGCCATTGTTTAAGGATATTCTAACGGGTATCGAAACCGGACCGCCATTAGTGGTGGCGACAATTGTGCAGGCGCCGCAACACCCCGATTGGGTGGGAAAAAAGATTTTGTTACACAGCGACGATAGCCAGAGCGGCGATATTTTGAATGAGGAGATGGAAAGAGAAATTCGTTCCCGGGGGAAGAAACTGGCGCCGGTCGGTGGAAACCAGAGTTTTGAACTGTCAGATGGGACGGAAATCTTTATAGAAGGCTTCACCGCACCCTCAACACTCATTTTAATGGGCGGCGGCCATGTGAATCGAATGGTGGTCCGGTTAGCTGATCTGCTTGGCTTTCGCATCATTGTGATAGACGACCGCTCTGAGTTTGCCAATAAAGAGCGATTCCCTGAAGCAGAGTGCGTGATCGTGGCCGACTATTCGGAGGGCTTAAAAGAATTGTCCGTTCGG
>JAABYK010000281.1:0-932 GCA_011775825.1 Candidatus Zhuqueibacterota bacterium
TACTAACTAAAAAAATAAGACTGTTCAACTCGCAGATTTGTTGTCAAATAAAGCCATGGTTTTGTTTTTGGCGAACATATTGTTTATATTTGTTTGTAATGTGTAAATAACGCCAACTGCTTTTTTGAACTTCAAAGGGATTATGAACAAAAAGACATTTGCCAAACAGGTGTCGGTGAGCACCGAGGAACAAACGATGACCATCGTCTGGGCGGATGGGCATCGCAGCGACTTTCCTCTGGAGGGACTGCGTCGAGCCTGTCCATGTGTCACTTGTGCGGGTGGCCATGAAAACATGGGTGAGCCTGTGGACCCGGCTATTTTCGAACAGCCACCGACCCAGACTTGGATGATTACCGAGTTGAGGGAAGTGGGAAACTACGCGGTCCAAATTGTCTGGGGTGACGGTCACGACACAGGCATTTATCGATGGGAAAGTCTCCGAGATATGTGTCCCTGTGAGGAATGCCAACGGGGCTTGTAAGTCTAATTCTTCAAAGTCTATCTATCCACGTATTAATTGACTGGCGATTATTTGGCTTTTAAGAAAGGCAGAATCGCAGAATGCACTTGCAAAGCGGGTTCACAACCATTATATTGATTATATGGAAGTTAACCAGGTACGAGCTAAAGATCTAAAACAATTTGAGAAAATATTTGATCACCTGCCGGATGGAATCATCAGCGTCAGTGCAGCACCACCGCGGACCATCTCCAACATCAACGCCATAGCCTGCGACATTCTGGATGCCAGGAAGCAGGAGGTCTTGGGCCAAAGGATTGAATCCGTATTTACCGCAAATTATTCGCCTCTCTTACAAGTGATTGATGAAACGTTCGAGCAAGAGCGTGAAATCAAGAATTTCAGCATCGAACTGGCTACACGCGACAATGAGTCCAAAGCGTTTTTAATTAACACGGTATTCCTTGAC
>JAABYK010000281.1:940-3004 GCA_011775825.1 Candidatus Zhuqueibacterota bacterium
GTCAGCCAGCTTCGACAGCGCTCGGTCACTAAGCAACCATTTGAAACATTGATTGGCAGCACTCCGGCGATGAAAAAGGTGTTTTCACTCATCGACACGGTGGCGCCAACCAACGCGGCCGTGCTCATTAACGGAGAAACGGGCACGGGTAAGGAACTGGTGGCGCGGGCCATCCATGAACGGAGTGGTCGCGCTAACGGACCGTTTGTGCCGGTGCACTGTTCGGCCATCACCAGTAGCCTTTTGGAAAGTGATCTCTTCGGCCACACAAAGGGAGCATTTACGGGTGCAATTCGGGACAAACCGGGGCGATTCGAAATGGCAGAGGGCGGCACCATTTTCCTCGATGAAATCGCCACACTCTCCCCGGAAATTCAAGTCAGCTTGTTGCGCGTGCTACAGGAAAAAACCATCGAACCGGTGGGTGGCACAAAGAGCATCACGGTGGATGTGCGGATTATTTCTGCGACAAACCGCCGTTTACCAGCCTTGATTCAGCAGAACGTATTCAGGAAGGATTTATATTATCGGGTTAATGTACTGCAAATCAGTTTACCGCCTTTAAGAAAACGGATCAAAGACATACCGGCTTTGACCAGTCACTTCATCGAAAAATACAACAGACAACACGGATGTAACATTGTGGGCATCTCCCGGGAAGCCAATAAAATTCTCACCTCTTATTCGTGGCCCGGCAATGTGCGGGAGTTAGAAAATGCCATCGAACACGCCGTGATTCTGGGACAGCACAATTTGATCGAGCCATGGCATCTCCCGGAGGAAATTCGCGAAGTGGAGAAAAACAAGCTCTCGTTTCCTTCCACCGGCACGTTTCCCATTTCCGAGGAAGATAAAATCCGCAACGCCCTCGCCAAAACCGCGGGAAATGTGACTCGCGCCGCGCACATTTTGGGCATCCATCGAACTACCCTCTGGCGCAAAATGCGCGAGCTAAAAATCCCGCGACTGCCAGAAATGCTTTAACCGCATTTGCCACATTTTTGCGGTATTATGAAGCAAGTAACTTTACTAAACTTTTAAAGTTTAGTAAAGTTTTTTCAGGGATTATACGTGCGGTCCGGTAAATCAAATGAGGTGGAACTATGAGAGAAACCTTAAAATCACTAATCGGCTCTACACCCTCAGAAAACGGCTTCCGGAAACGAATGCGTCTTCATCAGGGTTGGTGGCGGACGTGTGTCTTAGTTGCTCCAGAGGGCAAACATCCGATTGATGAGAGCAGGAGTGTTTGTAATACAATCATCAATGGACAGAGTAATAAGAGGAATTTCTTAACTGACAACATTGTCTCGGCTGTCACTCAGACTATTGAGAAAAGAGAAAGTGACGACAGAGGGTTGATTCAAGAAGACAGATTATTCAACAATCTGCTCTCAAGCCAACCGCTTTGCTTTAACTTTTTTGGTGAGCTGCAAGTTAACAAGAAACTCGCGCTTCAAGTTCTGAGAGCGTTTTATCCATTTTTGACGGAAATCAAAGAGATCTATTTTGAATTCGCCCCAACGGAAAACTACACCGATGACAACTCTGCATTCGATATGGCAATGGAAGTCATCGCCGATGGTAAAACAGGTCTAATCGGTTTGGAATGTAAATATACCGACTCGTTTTCCNNCAAAGCAAGTTTAATCAGTTGTTTCGAAACCAGTTAATCGCCGAAGCTCTGGTACAGCATCAAAAATATGACTTCGTGAAAACCGGGTTGTTTTGTCATCACGACGATTCAGCTGCCTTAAATACTGCGAAACAATTCCAATCCATGCTTAATGACGGTGAAAATGTCTTTAATATCATCACTTATAAGGATTTCATTGCGGCAATTCAGCGACTCGAATTGACGTGGGAGCAAAGAGAATTTAGTATGTTGCTTTGGGCAAGATATTGTGGAACAAAACTGAGTGAGGAAATTTCAAACGAGTTCTGAATGTTATCCCTTCAGGACAGATTGCAGGGGTTACACACGACGTACAGTTGCAGTTTTTTGCATACATTCAAATAGATAGAGAATCCGCAATTTAAACTTTCAGACGTGACCCTACGAAA
>JAABYK010000281.1:3043-6759 GCA_011775825.1 Candidatus Zhuqueibacterota bacterium
TATAGTAGAAGCAAATTGTTTTAGATATGGATTCAGCAACAAAATTGGGACGGATGCAGAATTTCAAAATCATGACATACAACATCCATTCCGGTATCGGCCGGGATAAGCGCTATCAGCTTGACAGGATTATCCGGATCATTGCGGAGGAAGATCCGGACATTGTGGCCCTGCAAGAAGTGGACAAGAACTTGCCAAGAAGTAATTTTGATGACCAGTCCAAAATCATCGCCGAAGCCCTCGATATGCATTATCACCATTGCGTGAATCGTTACATCGGAAAAGGCGAATATGGCATCACCACACTCAGCCGGGTTCCTTTAAAGAACCCAAAGCGACATGAATTGACATTTCGAAGGCGGCTTGAACCGAGGGGTGGTTTAAGAACGGATCTGGCGCTAAATGGCAGCAGTCTCCACATTTTCAACGTGCACCTCGGGCTGAGAACTCGCGAACGGCAGCACCAGCGTCGCAGGTTGTTGAGCGAATCCATTTTGCTGGACAAAAGTCTCGAGGATCCGGTCATTGTGCTAGGGGATTTTAACGACCGCCCAATCCCTGTGGTGCATGAGAAATTACGCTCTCACTTTATCGATACGTTTNNTGGACCATATTTATATCAGTCCGCATCTGCATCCTCGCGAAGCCTACGTCGTAAAAACCCCGTTGACCCGAATCGCGTCCGACCATCTTCCGGTGGTGGCGATCATCTGTCCGAACGGCCGTTAAGCACACCTTCATCCGTCTCACAATCTATCAAACAAACTCGTTGAAAAATACGGACGGCTTTCGTAGCTTTGACGGCAAAACAAGGATCTAAGCTACCCATGAACATCTTATCCAAAAGGTGGAAACGACTACAGAATCCGTTCAGGAAGCATCCGACTCCTCGACCGAGAGAGCCGGTCTGGTTTCTGCATCCCGCACGCATCGTTCTGCTGAGCTTCCTGGTCGTGATCATCATCGGGACGGGTCTGCTGATGTTGCCAAACGCAACCGTTCGCGGTTCCATTTCAGTCGTCGATGCGTTGTTCACAGCCACGTCCGCCACGTGTGTAACCGGTTTGGTGGTTCTCGACACAGGCGCGGATTTCACACGATTCGGCCAGATTGTGATTCTGGTTCTAATTCAGATCGGTGGATTGGGCATCATGACCTTATCCACATTTTTCGTGTACCTGATCGCCGGTCGTCTCACGTTCACTGAGCGCGAGATTTTGCAGGATACACTGAGTCAGCACCCAATGGCGGATTTTGCTCGTCTGCTGAAGCTGGTTTTCCTGGTGACGATTGCCATCGAAGCCCTTGGCTGTGGATTGCTAACCTGGCGCTTTATGCAAACGACCCCCGCTTCCGATGCCCTTTACACGGGCCTGTTTCACGCCGTCTCCGGTTTCTGCAATGCCGGATTCTCATTGTTCTCAAACAGCCTGGAAAATTACCGCGATGATGTTGTGATGAATTTGGTCATGAGCGGCCTAATCGTTTTAGGCGGCCTTGGATTCATCGTTCTGTTCGACTTGTTTCACTGTTTAAAGAAAGTGCGACGCCGTTCCGTTTCCCAATTGAGTTTTCACACCCGCATCGTGTTATTCATCACGGTCGTGCTTATTTTGAGTGGTACCATACTCTTCTTTGGGTTGGAAAACAGTAATGGTTTGCAAACCCTTTCGTTGAGAAATAGATTTCTGGCTTCCTTCTTTCAATCGGTAACTACACGTACTGCAGGATTTAATACCGTAAACATCAACACGCTATCAAATGCGACGTTGTTTTTTCTCATCCTCTTGATGTTCATCGGCGCGTCGCCGGGTTCATGTGGGGGTGGCATAAAAACCAGCACGTTTGCGGTGATCGCGTCTTCGGTGTTCGCCAGATTTCGCATGAAAGAGGATGTCAATATTTTCTACCGGCGTATTCCCGAGGCCATCGTTTCCCGTGCCATCTCCGTGGTTTTCTTCTCAATCATGATTGTGGTCACGTTCACGATGGCTCTGCTGGTCGCGGAACTACCAGCGATTTCTCACACCGAAAGCAGGGGCCTTTTTCTGGACTATTTGTTCGAAGTGTTTTCTGCCTTTGGCACGGTTGGGTTGAGCACCGGCATCACATCCCGGCTTAGCGAAGCCGGCAAAGTCCTGATCACGCTGCTGATGTTTGTTGGACGACTGGGGCCGCTCACCGTCGCCCTGGCCGTTCGGGGCAAAGACACGGGGCCGAGTTTTAGATACGTGCGAGAAAATGTTTTAGTGGGATAGGAGGAACACATAATGAAAAACTTTGTCATCATCGGTCTGAGCACGTTTGGGTACTATATGGCACAATTTCTTTCCGAAAGAAATTTCGATGTGATTGCCATCGACTCGGACGAGGGCCGAGTGGAAGCGGTGAAGCCATATGTGACAAAGGGCATCATCGCGGACGCGCGCGATATGGAAACGCTCAAGAAGTTGGGAGTCACGGAAACGGATGCGGTGATTGTGAGTCTGGGAGAAAGCATCGATGCCAGCCTGCTGGTTGTCCTGCACTTGAAGGAGCTCGGCATCGAAGAAATTTTCGTAAAAGTGCTGACAGAAGATCATGCCAAAATCGTCAACATCATCGGTGCTTCGGAGATTGTTTTCCCCGAACGCGACAGTGCTTTTAAGCTGGCTCAAAGAATTGACAATCCCAACATCCTGGAGTACGTACCGCTGACGGAGGGGTACAGCGTCATCGATTTGGCGCCGCCGGAGAGTTTCACCGGAAAGACATTGCGGGAGCTGGACTTGAGAAACGAATATGAAGTGCAAGTCATCATCATCAAAGAAATGGTTCCGGAAAGGGTCATCATTCCGACGGCCAATCACGTCGTCAAGGATAGCGACCTCCTGGTGGTCATGGGGAAAAATGAGGATCTGGAACGACTCAAGAAGATCGAATGAGGATGACAGAACACTGATTGTTTACGCTCGGCTGAAAAGACAAAACAGCCGAAACGTTTGAGCGAGATTTTTGCCCTCGTCCACTTCCAGGGAAAGGAATTGGAAAAAAAGCGGGACAAAGCTTTGGACGCGTACCATTCCAAGCGGCTCAAAGACGTCCGCGCGTCAGATCAAGAGGTTAAGAAACGAATTGTCCCGGGCCACGGTATGACCGGGACTTGAGCCCTATTTTATCGATTAAGAAACTTCTCAAAGCTCAAAAAGTAAAAGAATTTAGCACCTCAGATATTTACGATCTTCCCCCTAATCATTACGTTATTTTGAATTCTTGAAACTTGGGCTTGTAAGTGAGAGTTTTCAAGTGCTTTTTTTGTCTTTATATTGGAGCGATTTCAAAAACAAACATACGGTTAAAGGCATCTTCGGTTGGCTGAGAACTCGTAACTAGGTTACATGCCATGCTCCAATCCAAAGTGAAAGGGGTGCAGAGATGCAATTATCAGATGCGGCTACTGGAGATGCAATCCATCCCAAGACCATTCCTCGTCCGGTCGAAATTGCCAAACCCGTTACCTCTGAACATGATTCTGCCCGAGTTTTAACCGCGGCCCTGGATACGATCATCACAATATTAAACGCCGAAAAAAGTGCCATTATCTTTTTTCTGGATTCAGACAAACTCCAAATTTTTTCGGGGCGGAATTCGAAAAAAGAGACTATCGGTGGCAGCGAGTTCAATGTCAATGCAAGTCTCCTCAGTGAAGTCAAAATAACCGGCAAACCTCTTTGTTC
>JAABYK010000068.1:0-2962 GCA_011775825.1 Candidatus Zhuqueibacterota bacterium
CGGCCCCACTACGAACAGCAGTGCTAAAAATAAGTAGCGATGCCAAATTGGATGTTGATGCTTTTGGTTAAGTTATTGAACTGATCGTTAAGCCAGTTGTGGGCATAACTCAACCGGATCGACGTATCCGCTGTGGGGCGGAATGAAAGTCCGGCGGTCACGCGATGGGTGGAGTCTCCGATGTTCTCTCCGGTGGAGGCGCGCTCGCCGACGTTCAAGTCGATGTAATCGTATCGTGTCACAAACGTCAGCGTCGATTCAGGCAAATTGAGCAGAGGCCGTTTGAGAAATGTGTAACCGACTTCTGCGTAAAGTCCTTGCTGTTGGTCCCCGAAGGTTTCGTCGAGACTTTCGGGAACGTCGATATACGCGATGGCTGCCTCCCCCCGGAAGGTCACGCGACGAGCACGGTATTCCACATCAAATGCAGCAAGGGTCAGCCGGCGGCGTTCGTCGACGATGTCACCTTCCGCTTTGAAATTGTTGTAGTTCCCGGTGTGAAACGAAAGGCCGATCTCCCCGCCAAAGCGTGGATTAATGGCCAATCTGCCCGTCAAGGCCGGTGAGCCGTTGTTGTCCTCTTCGAAGGCCTCTGCGGATTTGCCTGCGGGAATGCGCGTGCCTTCGCCGGAGCCGCCCACCACCCCTGCTGAGAGACCGTTCACAAGGTAGAGTTCGTAGGTGACACGGTCGAACGGAGTGGGGTAGAGGGCGCCAAACGCACCGATGCCCACCTCCGACAGCGTTGCGGGAATAATCTCGGTGGAGACGAGAGGCCGGTCGATGATGTCGTAGCGCGGGCTGTCGTGCGCGATGTTGAACCGTCCGATGGGCGAGAGCAGAATCCCCGCCCGCAGATTGATGGCCGTATGAAACAAGACATCCACCAACGCGGTTTCCAAATTGATTTCCTCGGTGCCGTGCTCGAATTCCAACTCCGAGGTGAGTTTCACCTGATCGGAAATGGACGAATAGAGAAAAATATTAAACCGTCTGGCTTCGAAAGACAACCCCTCTTCGATGCCTTCTTCTCGTTCGAAGTTGGAGTTCATTTCGGCGTAGCCGCCGATGGCAATATTCCCGCCCAGTCGGTAAATATAGGGACGATCATACATGCCGCCGATCACATGCGGCGTCTGTTTCAACGTGTCTTGCTCAACGTTGCTTTGAGCGTTGACAATCGTGATGGTTGAAAATAGACATATCAGAATGACGAATACTTTTTGCTTTTGCATTTATCATACCCTTATAATTATTGAATCAGCGGTTTCTTGCACCGGAAACCGGGTGAGCGGTTTCGGCGCCGGGCCTTCGATGACATTGCCCTCCACGTCGTATTCGGAGCCGTGGCAGGGACACTGCAACGAATGCGGCATGGGGCGCACCTCACAGCCGCGATGCGTACAAATGGACAGCAGCGCCACGATACCGACGTCAGCATGGCGTCGGACCACAATCGGTCCGGGCATAGACGACGCGTGGACGATCAGGATGCCCGTGGAATTCTCCGGCGGTTCGATTTCTGATTTTGGCACGGTGAGCACACCGTCTCGCACCTGTGTTCGAAAAGACGCCAGGGCGCCTGCACAATCGCTAAATAAGAAAGGTGTCCCTGCGGAAATCAGGGCCGCGCTCATGGATTTCAAGAATTCTCGTCTCGTGCTCATTGCGTCATCACAGAGATTTTAGAAATGCGATGAGGGCATCCTGTTCCGATTGCGGCAATTCGAAGAAACGGTTGCGGACCGTTTCCGCCTCACCCAGGTGCAGATTAATGGCTTCGGTCAGACTCGAGGTGCGACCGTCGTGCAGGTAAAACGGTGTTCCCCCCAGCAAGTTTTCGACGATGCCCAATCCCCAAAGCGGCGTGGTGCGCCATTCGGTGCCCGTGGCTTCGCCTTCCGGAAAATTGTCTGCGAGTTCGGGCCCCATGTCATGCAGCAGCAAATCCGAATAAAGCGGCACCTTTTTGAAAGCCAGCGTTGCAATGCCGCTGGGCCCGGTTTCCATAACGGGAATATGACAGGATGCGCAGCCAATCTGCTTGAACAGTTGTTCGCCCTGCTGCACGGTCGGATCATCCTCATTGCGACGAAGGGGCGGACGTAGCGTTTGCAAGTAGATTACCACGTTTTGGACGGTTTCGGCGGACAGCTCGGGATCCGGGACATTATCGCCAACCCGGCTTCCAACCTCCGGATTGAAAATATCCACCGGATCAAATTCGGTGCTGATGCCCATGTCATTCTTGTAAGCGGTCACCGTTTGATGCAGCAAGTTGATGGTGGTGGCCTTGCGCCCGAAGCGGCCGAGATATTTGCCACCGAGCATGACTTTTTCCGGGCCCAATTCAAGGTAGCCCGGAGCGCGGACAAAATTGGCGCGGCCTGAAATGCCGTCGCCATCAGCGTCATTCGGATCTTCGTTGGCCAGGATCGTTTCGTCGGGAATGGCCTCGATTAATCCCAATCCCACAGCGATTGGTCCGCCGCGTTCGGAGATGCCCGTGGCGTCCGGAGGCAGACTCTCCGCCGGGTAACCTGGGATGGATTTGTCCTGCATTTGGGGGCCGCCAGCCTCGATCATGAAATCGAACGAGCCATCTGTGCCGGGTTTGCCGAATCGGATCAAGTTGGTGGAAGGATGTGCGCGGCCTTCGCTCGGATGGCAGGTGTTGCAAGAGCTTTGATTGAATATCGGTCCCAAACCCGTTTCGACATTGAATGTCTCGGTGAAGGCTTCATCTCCATCGAGGTGAGCCTGAAGTTGGATCGAGGTCAGTCCTTCCATCGGTGCATCGAAAATTGTATTATCTTCGGGTGCCTCGGTGAGTAGATCATCGCAACCGATTAGCCCGATTGTGAAAAATATGCTGCCTATGAAATAGAGTATTTGCTTCAATTCGATTCTCCTTTTTTGATTAACCTCAATAATTCATGAACTGTAAAACGTTTGTAGAATA
>JAABYK010000068.1:2983-19253 GCA_011775825.1 Candidatus Zhuqueibacterota bacterium
ATCAATGGATTTTTGGAACCACCAATGGTGCTCCAGTACTCCAAGCTCCATTACCCCGAGTGCTTAAATGCTTAAATGTCAAATTATTGTTGAGCGAGAAGCGTAGAGCGTTGCGCCCTCTTCTCGCTTTAAGCTTTGCTTTTATCCCTGGATGACCCATGTTGTCAGTTGAAATTTGGATGTTCTTAACCTTCTGTTCGGTGTTCTTTCCGAATCATTTCAAATTACGGCAGCCCCACCCTGAAAATAAATTTTCAGGCTCAGAGTAGAAGTCGGCTGAAGCGGACTGAGTTTTCTTTCATCAACAATTGTCAGTAGATTCCTCACCGTCACTGAGGTATTTTACTGATCAAGAAATGGTTTTAGACGAGAATGAGGTTTAGCCCAGGAGTCGCCATATCTGAGCGACCAGGAAGCACAGAATCAGTCCCATGACAATCGGAAGAAATGCGGACACGGCTGTCCATTTCTTGCTGCCCGTTTCTTTGTAGATGGTGTAAAGGGTTGTGGAGCAAGGATTGTGCACAAGACTGAATAGCATTAGATTTGCTGCGGTCAAGAGTGTCCAGCCCCCGGCCTTGAACACGTTCAGATAATCCTGCAACTGATCGAGTTCAAACATCACACCGGCGCCTTCACCATATCCGGCAATTTTTGCGCTCAGCACTGTGAGCATGAGAATCGTCGGAATGACGATCTCATTTGCCGGAATGGCAATGACATAAGCCAGCAGGATGACCCCATTCAGCCCGATGAGCAACCCAAAAGGATTGAAGAAATTGATGATATGTTCGGCCAAACTGGCGTCCGCGACGTGGATGTTCGACAAAAGCCAGATGAGCGCACCAGCCGGTACCGCAAACACAACCGCTCGCCACAGCACAAAAATGGTTCGGTCGATGAGTGACGTATACAGAGTCTGCAAAATCCGCGGGGGTCGATACGGCGGCAGTTCCAGACTAAATGCCGACGCTTCACCTTTCAACATGGTTCGCGACAAGAACCACGAGGTAACGAAGGTTAGGACCACGCCGAGAAGGGCCACCCCGACGACCGCACCTGCGGAAACCAGGCCGGCCAACCCGGCAGGCGCTAAGGATCCAATGAAGAGGCTGGCGATCAAAATCTGGGTGGGCCAACGACCGTTGCAGAGAGCGAAATTGTTTGTAATGATGGCGATCAAGCGTTCGCGCGGGCTATCGATCACCCGGGTTGCAATCACTCCGGCGGCATTGCAGCCGTACCCCATCGCCATGGTCAGGCCTTGCTTCCCATGCGCGCCTGCTTTCTTGAAAAGATTGTCCAGGTTAAACGCGACGCGTGGCAGATAGCCAAAATCTTCCAACAACGTGAACAGCGGAAAAAAGATAGCCATCGGCGGCAACATGACGCTCACGACCCAGGCCATGGCCAGATAGATGCCATCGATCAGGAGGCCATCCAGCCACCACGCTAATCCGATGTCAGCCGAGAAGCTCTTCAAGGCTGGATGAATGGTGTCCAGGAGCGAGGTCGCCAGCATACTCGAGGGCACATTGGCCCCGGCGATGGTTAACCAGAATACCACCGTTAGCATCAGGAACATAATCGGGAAACCGGTCCAACGACTTGTGAGAAGCCAATCCAAAGTCCTTTCCCAATTAAACTTCGGCTTCTCATGTGCTCTTTTTACGGCTCGCTCGGAAATGCGGGCCGCGTCCTGGTAGATGGCCTCCATCAACGAATCGTGAAAATCTTCGCCGACTTCCCAACGTAGAGAACTGGCTTTCGCCAGTATGGCTTCGTTTTCTCTATTTGTCTTAATCATTGCATTATCACTCCGTTTTCATCAAACCGTCACTGCCATAGGTTCGGGTTCAGCTCCCGGTGCACTCAAAGTGGCAATCTCTCCGGTCTTCACCGCCTCGATGATCCGGGGGTCTCCTTCGAGTAGACGCAAGGCGACCCAGCGAGCGTTGGTCAATCCCGGAAAGCTCTGTTCGATCTGTTTGGTTAAATCATCCAATGCCTGTTTGAGTTGCTTTGAACCGCTTTTTATTCGGTGAGGTTTGCATTCGTAGGCGCCATCGGCTACATCACCGATTGCTTTTAGAAGCTCTGAGATGCCTTCATTTCGTCTGGCTGCGGTTGGCACGACAGGTATCCCAAGATCTTTGGCGAGTAAACGGTCATTTATCTCAATTTTGTGTCTCTTCGCTTCGTCCATCAGATTCAGACAAATGACTGCTCGCTCGGTGATTTCCAGAATCTGGAGTATCAGATTAAGATTGCGTTCCAATCGTGTAGCATCCGCCACGACAACCGTCACGTCCGGTCTACCGAACAAAATAAAATTACGAGCTACTTCTTCGTCAGTGCTGGTTGAGAGCAAAGAGTAGGTGCCCGGTAAGTCCACGATCTTATAGCGTTTGTCCGAATACACAAATCCCCCCTCGGCGCGGGTGACCGTTTTGCCTGGCCAGTTTCCTGTATGTTGCCTCAAACCGGTGAGGGCATTAAATACGGTGCTTTTGCCTGTGTTCGGATTTCCAGCCAACGCAATCACATAATCCCAGGATTGCATGTTTACGCCGAGTTTTTGTAGGTTGGTAACATTATGAGCTGGACAGGTTTCACAAGCGCTTGTATGTTGTGCAGACATATTACGCTGCCTCCTTCATGCGTCTGATGTGAATGAATTCTGCTTGTTGTTTTCTTAACGCAATGTTGGCCCCGCGGATGTTGTACGCAATGGGATCGCCGCCCGCGCTGCGCATCTCGGCTTTGATGATGGTGCCCGGAACGATGCCGAGATCCATCAAGCGGCGCCGCTGAGGGCCGCGACAGGCTTTGGACAACCCGATGACCTCTGCCGTTTCGCCGACGTTAAGCACTGCCAAGGTGTCGTGCGGTCCCCCAATTTCATGCTCTCTTGGGAGCGGTTCTACCGTGACATTGGCTGCAACCACTGGCGCCAATACGTTTTCTTCGCCTTCAGCCACGACTCGAATTCGCTGTTGGTCTTTTTCCAAAACCTGTAATTGCATGCCAGGATGCAAACCCTGGGCAACCAATTGAGCGTAAATCGCACTGGGCTCATCTTCAATGTGAACAATCCAGGCCAACTCCCCTTCTTCGATGTCCGTAAGGGGTTGTCCTTTCTTCGGAGGAAGTTTACCGGATGGTGTGGGAATCGGATCTCCGTGCGGATCGTATCTGGGATGGCCGACCTGTGCGGCTAATACTTCAGCCTCCTGGTCGGTCATATTATGTTCCAGCCGTTCAGCCTTTGGGTGCCATTCGGTTTCAGCAAGCCCGGTCTTGTCCGCCAAATATCTTTCCCATAACCGGTGGATTCGAATCATCCGCAAAGCGTACCTTCGTCCCTCCGGTGTGAGCTGAAAGCCCTCTTCCTGTGATTTGACCAATCCAAGCGACTCCAGGCGGGTCATCAATCTGACCGTCTCATCGCCAGGTATTTCAAGAGTTCCGGAAATGCTCGGAATCGTCGTTTTCAGTCCTTTGTACTCCTGATCGTAGAGATGTTTTAACGCATCCTCGATGAGCACTCGAAGCGTGTTGCGCTTGCCACGTTGCCATTTCCAGAAGACTCCGCTCTTCGGCCAGAACACGAAAGAGACAAGGGTTACCGTGAGCATGGCAAGGATCACAGATGTCAAAGCGTTTATCACGAACATCACCTCCAATTCTGGAAATCGAAAGTTAACGGACAGCCGAGACCAGAATATTGTCTGTAACGGTCTCGCCTAAATGATGCTGATTGTCCCCAAGCTGAATCAAAAGCGGCCCGTCAAATGGAGCCTTTTCCAACACGTCAATTTCTACCTTTGGATAGATGCCGAGATCGCCGAGGTAGCGAAGCATCGTCGGGTCGCTGTCACTGACTTGTTCGATTGTCACTCGTTGACCCGCTTTGGCTTGGGTGAGCGGCACGAGAGAACGCTCAACGATTTCCCCGTCCTTTGAAGGAATGGGTGCCCCGTGCGGATCCGTAGTGGGATTGCCGAGAGCCTCTGCCATGCGAGTTTCGAAATCCTCTGAAATCACATGCTCCAATTTTTCGGCTTCGTCGTGTACTTCATCCCAACTGTAACCGAGTGCCTGAGCCAGATAGAGCTCCAGCAGCCGATGATGCCTGATGATTTCAAGCGCAATTTTGCGCCCGGCCTGTGTCAGCTCAACGCCGCGATAGGGGGTATGCGTGACCAATTTTAATTCTGCCAGTTTTTTGATCATACCCGTAACCGAAGCCTGGGATACGTTTAATCGTTCCGCGATGGCATTGGTCGTGACGGTCTCACCTTTAGAGCCAAGCTTGTAGATAATCTTGAGATAATCTTGTACTGTCTGTGTTATCATCGCTTGTTCGCCTAAATATTTCGGAAGAATATAACAGAAACTTTAACAAATGTCAAGAAAATAATTAGGAATTCCTAAAAAAGTTTTTAGAGAGATTATATTTTTTATAACAAACTTTTCTAACTTTTACAAATCTCAGTTTTTGGGATCCAAGAGGAAAGTATTTAAACAGGAACTTTTTGGAAGGGTTCGTTGCCGACTTTGGTCCAAAGATGGTTGCTGACCCACTCAAACCAATTCGGCATCAAAATTTGGGCATGAACTGTCGCTTGCGAGTGTTTGTGGATGGGGTTTCCGGTTTTGAAACGCTCAATACAATGTCGTCGAACCAGGCAATGGCGGTCTGGTGACTGTTATCGGTGTCAACCATGAGAGCCACAGCCGTGACCATTTCGGGCTCTTTTCCAAAATTTCTTTCGTAGTCGGCCACAAAGCTTCGTTCCTGTTCAATCCACGTGTCTTTGTTTTGTTTACCGCTCTGCAGCACGATCATGCGCACGCTTTCGGAGTATGGATTAGCAAACTCTGTCCCAATGGGTTGATTGGCGGACCAGACATAGCAGATAGCTCGTGTTTTCCAGCTTAAGAAGTGCGGGTCAAACACAACAAACAAGCGGGCGACATAATCATCGCCCAGTTTGGTTTTTTCTGCTGTGTCATCATCAAGGCTGTCCTCTATTTTCCACCGCCAGGAGATGGTGCCACGTTTGCCGAGGCGAATATCTAACGGGTGCCACAAACCGGAGGCCGAGCCTCTACTCGTGGCCATGAGCACCCTGTTGTTGCCGTCTGCAATGGACTCATATGTTGTCGACTTGTCAATGAGCTTACGTTCAAACCAGGACTGTTCCCAGCCTTCTTCAAACTCTCCCAGTATTTTAAACGTCGAGTCTTGTGCAAAAGCTGCGTTGGCCACAATCAGAAATAGGCAGGTCTTTACCACATACAGAATCCATTTTCTTGGATTCTTCATGAAACCTCCTCTCAATCCGGTTTGAATCTTTCTCCTAACCTGGATCAAAACCAATAATGAAAAAGGGCATTCCAAATGTCGTCGGCGCGTCGGGAATATGATACGACTCCATTGAATCGCGGTGCTTAAAGACTCTAAGGATAGAGCAGACTCATTTCCCATCTAGCGTTTTTTCGAACATAGAGAAAACGTTCATGGAGTCGGTTTTCACGTCTTTCCCAGAACTCGAACCGTTGTGGTGCCAATCTGAACCCGGACCAGAAACCTGGTCGGGGTATGGTCTCACCTTCAAATTTCTGTTCAGTCTCCCGAAAACGTGTTTCGAGTTCGGTGCGGTCTTTGAGTTGAGAACTTTGGCTGGAAGCCCAGGCGCCGATTTGGCTGCCGCGCGGACGAGTCGCAAAATATGCGTCCGCTTCTTCTTCGGGAACTTGCAGAACCGAGCCCTCGATTCGCACCTGGTAATGGATCGGTTCCCAATAGAAACAGAGTGCAGCCTGAGGGTTAATTTTGAGTTCCGCAGCTTTTCGGCTTTCCAGGTTCGTGTAAAATACGAATCCGTGCTCATCATAGCCTTTTAACAGTACGACTCGCGCTGAGGGTTTGCCGTCCGGTGTGGCCGTCGCCAAGGTCATGGCCGAAGGTTCCTCGAGAGCTCCGCTCTGCAGGATCTTCTCGTACAATTCGGCAAATAGTGCTACGGGATCAGATTTTTTTTTCATCTTAGCTTCGTAAACGATAAAATTGAAAAACGGAAAACATTTAATATAAGAAATCGGTGATTCCATTGCAAATTTTTTGGGATCATGATTGATAATGTGATGTCCTGAGGTTATCTTAACCCAAAGTTGGAATTTTGATTGCTGATGAAGCCAGATTTCCTGAAATTAGCGTTAACTTTACCCGACATTCCACGATGGGTTGAAACCAGAGGCTTACTGCTCGCAGGACGATGTGAAGTCTATGGGGCAACCTACAGCGATGATAGCGATTTCGTTGTGCGCAGTCTTGTCGATTCACTCATTTGTGTCGTCGGTCGACCGAACGCTAACGCCATTCTCCAAGCCATTTCCCAGAGCGGTTCGTCGGCGGAGGTGTTGACCGCCAGGGAGAATGTGGAGTACGTGGGATCTGTTTTGAAATCCTGGCATAAATGCAAGGCTTGGATTCATTCTTTGAATAAAGATACCGAACACGCGGTGGCAGCAGATGCTACTGTCAAATTTGTAACCGGAGATGAGATTTTTGCGATCCGAGACGAAGCGCCGGAGTTAGGCAAGGAGCTTTCCAACGTTTTGACGATCACGGATGTGGCGGCTGCAATTGTTCGTAATCAACCCGTGTCTTTTTGTTATGCCGGAACTGAGACCGAAACGCTGTGGGACATTTCCATCGATACCCTGCCCCGTCACCGTCGAAGGGGCTATGCGGCAACTTGCGTTCAATTCATGATTGATTTCATGCGGACAAAGGGGAAACAACCCGTTTGGGGCGCCGTGGATTCCAATGTGGCATCTTTGAATCTCGCCAGAAAATTGGGTTTCCAGGTGGTGGATGAACTTTTTCTGTTTTCAAAACCGGTACCTTGACTTCCGGGCCTGTTCCTCCCGAACCTCTTTTGCATTGGTCTGTTTATGGGAATAAGTTTTTGCGACATTTGGTATCCATTACGATACGAGTTTTGAGCAATTTAGATTGTCGTTGTGAATGATAAATGGCTGAACGAAAACCGGCTGTCGCTGTCATTCACGAGATCTTTTGTTTGGGAATCTCCTGCCTAATTCCGGGAGATTCCGTCCCGAAGCATCGGGACGGAATGACGTTCACGAACGAGTATTCGTTCAGTCATTTAATGAATGGGAGTATTTCATGAGGAATTTAGCACCACTGCTGGCACTGTTAGCTGCCTGCGTTTTCAACGCGTGTTCATCAGACGATGAAGACAAAGCGCCAAGATTTGAGCTGATTTCAAATCTGGAGTTTGAATTTGGCTTAACCGATGTCTGGGGCTATTTCGATGAGTCGACCGGAAAGGAATACGCTGTGGTTGGGTTTGGGCTGTCTAATCAGGGGGAGGGAAGTGGAATTTACATCGTGGACGTTACGGATGCACAGAATCCCGTAAAGGTTGCCAAAGTGTCCTCCGTTCCCGGGTTCGATGTGAAAGTGTGGCAGAATTACATATATACCGTCAATGGCAGCAGTACGGGCGACGGTGGAATCGTGGACATTTCAGACCCGACCAACCCGGAAGTCGTTGGTACGTTCCCGTCTTCACACAATATCTTTATTGCCGACAACGGATACATGTATCTGGAAGTTCCCGGCTTGCGAATCCTGGACTTAAACGTCGATCCCGAGAATCCACGGCCGGTTTGGAGCACGGGAAATGGCGGACATGATGCAACGGTGATTGGCAATCGGCTGTATGATTTTCACGGATTTGGTGGCACGAATATCTATGATGTGAGTGAGCCTTCGAGTCCGGAACTCCAGGGTTCCATAAATGAACCGTTTATTCAATTCCATCATAGCGGTTGGCCTACGGAAGATGGCCAGTTTTTGTTCATTTGTGACGAGCTTTCTCAAACACCGAATGCAGACATCACGGTTTGGGATATCAGTAATCCCGGCAATGCGGAATTCGTAACCGGATTCAACGATTCTATCGCTACCGTTCACAATCTCTTTGTCAGAGGAGATTTTGCTTTCGCTTCATATTATACCGCCGGGTTTCGGATTTTCGATATTTCTAATCCGCGGCAACCTAAAATACTACACGAATTTGATACTTCGCCTCAAACCGGAGAGCAATTTAATGGTGCATTTGGGACGTTCCCGTTTACTCGATCAGGGAATATCTACGTCAGCGACATGCAAACCGGATTGTACATCTTTTCCTTTAATGAGAATTCAGAAAGTTCTGAGAATATGATGGCACCTTGAGATTNNCTCCCCTCGCGCTTCCCTGCTTATACAAATGTCGTCCATGACATCCTATAGGGTATAGCTTCTGAATTCATGATACAACTTCAAGATAAACGGGATGTAATTTTGAGTCTCGTCCCAGAGAATCCCGTCCGCTTTGTCATTCGCCAACCATTTTTCAACGATTTTTTCACCGCCATTGTAAGCTGCCAGACCGCCTTCTAATTCATAGGTCTCGATTAGCGCGGACAAATAGCGGCAACCCATGCGAATGTTGTAAATTGGGTGGAACAAAATCTCCTCGGCATTGGTCCACTCAATGTCCTCGTATTTAGCAAGCCCTTTCCCAGTGTAGGGCATCAACTGCATCAGTCCCATGGCACCCGCTTTTGAAACGGCCTTGGGATCCCACTTACGACCACTTTCATGAGTGATCGTCGCGCAAATCAGTTCCACATTGAGGTTGGGATACTTTTGACTCATCTTGTAGATTTCATCGAATATCGCGTCCTTCATACCCGCAGGCATCTCGGGATTGAACCTCTCAATGATTTTCAGCACTTTTGTGCGCTCCAGTTCACGCTCATTTTCCAATTCTGCGATTTTTTCAACCTCTTGTGCTGAGATTTGTAAATGATGAATGAGTTCAGCTTGTTTCGAATCTGGATTTACCATCAGAAAATTCAGCGACAACACCCCTACTAAAGCCGGAATAACCAACAATCTCATGTTTACCCCTTTATTTCTCCCTGTTAAGAATCAAGTCATCAATTTGTTTAATAAAGAGACCCAGTTTTGACAAAAACTCTCAAATTGTTAAATAAACCAAACCATGAAGCAGTGCAAAGTTGGTAAAGAAGCGCGAGGTGTCTGTGCGAAGGTGAGGCTTTTTTATTCAACTTTTTGTTTCAATTGTAAACTAAACGAATTAACCCGAATCTTAATTCCTGTTATTTTCTTTTGGATGGACTTGTTCTACAAATAGCATACCAGAAAGCCATGACGATGGAGGAGGACGGTTAATCCTCAAATTTTCAAGAACTTGACTTTTGGTGCCTGTCTTGTAGATTGCACCTCAATTTTGTAAAGTTGCTAAACAATGTGTCACGGTTGATACAGAGTAGAGTTGCCAATCAAGTTGACGAGTTGGGTTGAGAGGAGATGGATGCACCTAAGCCATGGGGGGAATATGCTGGTTGAAGTCGGAAATGGCTTCGTCTATCGTTTTGTAGGATTTCATAAACCAAAAAAATTCAAGCACCTTAAACACTTCAAAAACATTGGGTTTCATATTTACCAATTTCAAATCACCGTTGTTTTCGCGAATGTGTTTGAGATGGTTCAAGAAAATACTCCAGCCCTGACTGCCAATGTATTCGACATCCGACAAGTCGACAATTATTTTGAATTGTCTCGACTTTACGACGGCATCGAGTGCGCGCTTGAGAGCATCCGAAGTCACGGCATCGATGTAACCACCAATCTTGATAATGGTGGCGTTGCTCTTAACGCGAAGTTTCTTGGCATTCAGTTGGAAACCATTCATGCGGATTTACTGGAACAGGTGTTTGTTAATGTTTAATGACTTACTTGCAGACGGTGCTAAATGCGGGGAAACAAACGTGGGAGAAGGTTCCAATTAGCATGGTTTTTGCAACTGACGTCGCGATTTTTAAAGCCTCAGACATACGGAAATGTGGAAAATTGAGGCATTTTTCGTATTTTCATAGTGTTAACTTCCCTGTCNNTTGATCTGCAATCAACAGCGGCCGCCGCTGTGCAAATGTATAAAAATCGTACACACTTTGGTTCACCGGAAACGAACAACTATGGATGGAAGAGAAATCGAATGGTCGCATGCACAAAATACGCAATCCTGTTATCGTTTGGATTAGTTTTTCCCAGCTTTCCGGCTTTTTCTCAGCAATTGGTTGCGGTCCTCGACAAATTTGACTCTACCGTAAATTACCGTAAATTAAACAAAAAAGACCTTCAAAGCTTCAGTGATGCGTTTTTTGAGAATCGCATGGAGGAATTACACATTCCTGGTGCGGTGATCCTACTGGTCAAGGATGGGCGAATCTTATTTCAAAAGGGATACGGGTATGCGGATATTGAGCACAAAGTTCCGGTCAGTCCAGAAAAGACGCTGTTGAGAGTCGGTTCCATCACCAAGCTGTTTACGAGTACGGCCATGATGCAACTCATTGAGAAAGGGCAAGTGAATCTCAATGAGAACGTGAACAACTATCTTAAACTATTCAAAATAGATAATCCGTACCCGAATCCTGTAACCGTTAAGTCACTTTTAACCCATACCGCTGGCTTTGATCATCAGCACATTGGAAGATACGTGCGTCCGAGAACCGAGGTTCGACCTTTGGGGCAGGTTTTGAAAGACAATTTGCCGAGGTTGGTTTTCAATCCGGGTGAGTTCATCAATTATTCGAATGTTGGCCTCTCGCTGGTTGGTTTCCTGGTGGAGGAGATTACAAACGTTCACTTCACAGAATATATTAAAGACAACATCTTGCAGCCACTGGAAATGCACAGTACGGGTTTCGCCCATGAGATTGAACCCAACCGCGATCTCGCCATCGGGTACAAATATGCAGGTCATAACTACCGGGCGTTTCCGGCTGAATATCTAAACCTTGTGCCCGCGGGCGCCTTAATTTCAACTGCAGCGGATATGGCCAAATTTATGATCATGCATCTTCAAGACGGACGCTATCAAAACATCCGGATTTTAGAGGGAGAGACAGTGAGGGAAATGCATCGCCGGCAGTTTGACTTGCATCCGCGTATGTGGGGTTGGTGTTATGGCTTTTATGAAGGCTTTGACAATTCCATAAGAGCAATTATGCACAGCGGTAACACGCGTGGGTTTTCAAGTTTGCTTTATTTGCTGAAGGAGCAAAATCTCGGGATTTTCATCGCCTACAATGCCAACGACGCCAGTCTGTACGATGAGTACATCGACCGCTTTCATCGCAGATATTTTCCGGTATCTAACGAAATCAAACCAGATGAGCCGCTGCTAGTCGACAAAAATCACGTTCGACGATTTACTGGAATTTATCAATTCAACTCTGCGCCAAAGCTGAGCATTTCGAAACTCACAAAGCTACTGGAGAATCCGTCAGAGGTGGTGATCGATTCAAATGAGGACGGGACGCTCAATGTGCATTTGCCAGAGAGAATTCTTAAGATGTTCGAGATCGAGCCTTTGCTGTTCCGCAGCCTGTCTGACGAAACCCGGATGGCCTTTGAGGAGGATGATGAAGGAAACATCACCCACATGTTTTTGAATAGGGATAAACCGGTGACACTTGAAAAGCTGGCCTGGTGGCAAACTTTCAGATTCCAGATCAACTTCATGCGTGCATTTGTTTTTGTTTTTGCAATTTCATTGTTTTGTCTTATTCCATATTACTTAACCTCTCAGCGTCCCGCAAAAGGCTTGATTTTCCTGGCGGGCTTGATTTGTTTTTTGAACGTGGTTTTCCTGGTCGGGCTGATTGCTCTCTACGACACAGGAGAGCTTCGTTTTGGAATTTCGACTGGATTGATGGCGCTCCTGATCATTCCGAAAATAACCACAATTCTCTGGTGTGGACTGCTTCTTCTCACAATTATGGCCTGGAGAAAAGAATCCGGGACACTCATACAACGATTGCATTTCTCTTTTGTTACGGTTACATTATTGGCGTTTGTGCCGTTTTTATATTATTGGAATTGTTATTAGTGTGAAGCCCCAAGTCAAATTAGAAGTTCAGCATGCGAATCTCATTTGCTTCGTTCTAAAATAGTCACTATCTTTGTTGTCATGACACAATGCTCAGAAATGATGAACAGAATAGTTGAAAAGGGCTAGCCTGTCAGCAACTTAGAGAAAATCTTGGAAAACGTCAGAAAGGTTCATACCCCTTCAGAATACAAGGCCATGTCCGAGCCTACATTACTTGAATTGCAACAACGGGAAAATGAAATTATTCAGCACTTGAGCGTAACAGAAAAGTCAATTACAGCGTCTTTCAGAAAACATCGTGATGCTTGAGAGAGCCTTACACTCTCCAACTTGGAGTTTAGCCAACCACTCGACCTTGAAAGCATTTACCGCATTCCTTTGCTTACTGACGATTTACGGTGCAACTCTTGCGCAGCGTTCCGATTACGTCGCGGGCGAAATCGTTGTCAAACTCAAGGCCGCTCCCAAGTATCTGAATTTCTCTCCCAAATTAAACACCAAGGTTGGGCTCGCCTCCCTGGATGCGATCAACCGCGCGATTAAAGTCAGACGTGTGCAGCGGTTGTTCAAGACCTCGTTGCCACAATCCTTCGCTGCACGTAGGTTTCATCCTGAGCGAATTATTAAAATAGAGTTTTCGGAAACAGAAAAGATAGCCAAAATTATTTCCGCTTACGAGCACGATCCCAACGTGGAGTACGTCCAACCCAACTACGTTCACCGGATTCACGCCATCCCCGATGACCCGCTTCTGAGTGAACAAATTTCGTTGAACGTGCTGCAGGCTGAGGAAGCATGGCAACTACAGCTTGCCTCTCCCGATGTCATCGTCGGCGTAATCGATACCGGCCTTGATTACGAACACGAAGACTTGAGAGATGCGCTTTGGATGAACGAGGGTGAGGACCTTGATGGTAACGGCCGCATCGATTCCACGGATTTCAACGGCCTCGATGACGACGGCAACGGCTTCGTGGATGACATTCGAGGGTGGGATTTTACGGACGCACCAACATTTCCCGACGGCGGAGACTTCGAAATGCCTGACAACGACCCGTTTGATGAAAACGGTCACGGCACGTCGGTTGCCGGAATTGTTGGCGCTAGCGGGGACAATGGACTCGGCATCGCTGGTTTGGCCTATGGCTGCCGGATCATGAATCTGCGTGCCGGTACCAGTCGAGGGCTGCTTGAGGAAGACGACGTGGCGTCCGCGATTGTTTATGCCGTGGAAAATGGGGCGCAAATTATCAATATGAGTTTCGGAGACAACGTTGCCTCGCCGCTGCTGCGAGATGTGATTCAATTTGCCTACGAGCAAAACTGTGTCCTGGTCGCTTCGGCAGGCAATTCGAATACGGATAAAATTCATTTTCCGTCGGGATTTACCGAAACCGTGTCGGTCGGCGCGACCAATGCCGACGACCGTTTAGCCGGGTTTTCCAATTACGGTTCATCTGTGGATTTGGTGGCGCCGGGTGTGAACGTCTTGACCACAGAGCGCGCCGACAATTACGGGAGTTTCAGCGGAACGTCTGCAGCGGCGCCTTTTGTCTCTGGATTGGCAGCCCTGATTCTTTCCAGAACGCCGGAAATGTCAAATGAAGCAGTTAAGGGTTTGCTGATCTCGACAACGGACGACCTCGGACAACAAGGTTGGGACAATTTTTATGCGTCCGGGAGAATGAATGCATTCAAAGCCGTTCAGTCTGCCTTTTTCTCAATCGTGCGCATCGATTACCCGAAAGTGGATCAGGGCTTTGCAAACGGACCGATTCACATCCGCGGCACGGCTTCAGGTGGTTTTCTGGAGGCCTACAATCTTCAAATCGGAGTCGGTGAGACACCCGAGGAGTGGACTGAGCTAACACGAGTCCGCAATCGTCAGGTCATTGATGAACCGATTTGGGACCTCGATATTGTTTCTTTGTCGGACACATTGTACACCCTGCGTCTGATTGCCGAGAACAAAGACGGAACCGCCCTTGAAGACAAAGTCCGGTTTTTTATTGACCGCACGTCGCCCGTCATTTCGGAGGTGCGTCAAACCTCGATGCTCGACAGTGACCGGCCCAGCGTTTTGCTCGAATTTAGCACCGATGACCTCTGCGTTGCCGCCGTTCATTATCGTGCTTCGGGTTCAACCGAGCCGTTTCAAGTTTTGAAATTGCCGTTTCGTACGACTTCACACCGGGTAAACCTGACTCAGAATGTGCTCAATGGTGAGATGCAATTTTTTATCGAAGCAACAAATGGGGCGGGACTCGCGTCAATCTCCGACAATCAAGGTGTATTTTTTACCGCGGATTTAAGCGCTCCCGCCATTGGTGCCCTCGCGGTGGAAAGACGAGCGCTCACGTTGCCATCCGGATTTCTTCTCGACAAATCCGCGGATTTTGATCGGGACGGATTCAAGGAGATCGTACTTAATCAATATGATGCAAACTTCAACTTTGGTTCTGTGAAAATCTTTGAATTCAGTCGAACACAGTTTGAGGAGATCTTCGCGACCGAAGCAACGCTCATCCCACGGGATTGGGGCGATTCGGATGGCGACGGGCTTCTGGAAATATTGGCAGGCCGAGGTGGGAGCAGCTTTATTCTGGAAGCTCCGTCTCAAAACGAACCGCCGAGCGAACTTGTCTGGACGGATAACGCCAATGCATGGGCCAGCCAATTTTCAGATCTCGACCAGGATGGACTCGGAGAAATCATTTTGAGATTGGACGATCTCTTCACAGTTTGGGAGACCACGGGCGATAACGACTACGCACTGGTGGACTCGTTTCCGAATCCAACCGCAGGCGCGAATTCTGTGGGCGTGCCCCGGTCTGAAGTTGGCGACTTCGACGGCGATGGCCAAATGGAAATTCTGTTCGGCGATTTCGACGGCGACATTTATATTTATGAAGGCAAACCGGATGGCACGGTTGAGTTTATCTGGTCCGACAGTTTGCCATTGCTTGATACAATTGCTTATCTCACGTTCGGTGATTACGACGGCGACGGCATTCCCGAGTTTGCCGTCGGTTCACATACAGATCCCGCTTTGAACACGGAGAGCACATTCAACAGTGGACACTGGCTTTATCGGCTTTACAAGAGGGATGGCGACAACTCGTTTCGTGTTGCCTGGGAGCAGGCATTTTTTGGTTTTCAATCGCCGCGGGATTTTGATAGCGGTATCTCTTCCGGCGACATCGACAATGACGGTCGTGCGGAAGTCCTTATTGGTGTGTTTCCGGATTTTTATGTTGTGGATTATGCTCCCGCCGCGGCCGAATACCGTGTGGTTTGGCACACCACGCCGAATCGCAGCAATCGCACATTGGTTGCGGATTTCGACAACGACAGCCGCAACGAATTCTATTTCAATACCGGGACTGAGATCGCCAGCTATCAGGTTCTGTCCGAGTTTGTCGGTCCGGCAACGCCTCTGGCACTAAAGGTTCGACCCCTGGATGCAAATTTGGTTGAGCTTTCGTGGCAAAGCCCGGACAAAGAAAGCACGTTTCAAATCTACCGCGGCATCTCGGCGGAGAGCCAGACTCCACTCGTGCAGATCAACCGGACGCGGTTTTTGGATACGACGGTCCAAAATGGAATCACCTACTGGTATTTTGTGACGGCCATCGACAGTACCAAAACTCCGCCAGAAAGTTTGCCCTCGGTTGTGGTGAACGTTACACCCGGGCCTAAACCTTTTGTGGTGCAGGCACAGCATCTGTCGCTAAATCAAATTCAAGTTACGTTCAGTGAGGCGATGGACAGCTCAGTTAAAAATCAAACGAATTTTGAGATTGAGAGCGTTGGGACGCCTGTCTCCTCGATTGTGAACCGGTTGGGCCAGGAAGTGATTCTGACAAGTCCCACGGAGCTTTCGCCTGGAGCCTACAGAATCGTTGCCAGAAATGTCTTTGATCTCGATGGCACGCCTATCGATTCAACTGGAAATTTTGCAGAATTCCAGGTTCTGGCTCAGGCCAGAGCACCCTATTTGGTGCGTGCTGATTTGGTGAGTCAAAACGAGCTTCGTTTGGAATTCAACGTCACATTGGATTTTGCCTCCGCGTCTCGATTGGAGAACTATTCTGTCGAACCCGACGTCCAGATTGCGACCGCAACTTTAAGCCCGGAAAACCCGCAGTTTGTGCTCCTGCGACTCGATTCCGAATCACCAATTGGCCCTTTTGGCATTGAGTACGTCATTACGATTCGAAATGTGCAAAGTCAGGACGGCACGCCCATCAAAGCAGGGG
>JAABYK010000671.1 GCA_011775825.1 Candidatus Zhuqueibacterota bacterium
CCGAAACGTCGGGGTCGAAAGAGCAGCCGGCTTTTAAAACTTGTTCCCAAATTTCCATTTGGGAACAAAATTGCCCTGGAAACTTTGTTTCGTTTAGTCAAAACCAGTTCTCGAAACGAAGTTTCTGAAGCAATTACGTTCCAAAATCGAAATTTTGGAACGAGTTGGTCCGCCTTAATAGTTTTCTCCTAAATCGTATTGCCTTTTTGCTTTTCTTTAGACGCAAACGAGACGTTTGCGGTACCTTGCTTAGCCAATGGGCAATTCGATATGAAATGTCGTCCCTTTTCCTTCACGACTCGCCACACTTATTTTTCCACCGTGTTCTTCAACCACTCGCTTCACAATGGCCAGACCGAGTCCGACGCCGCTTTTCTTGGTGGAAACGTACGGCTCAAAGATCTTTTGCTTGAGGTCGTCCGGGATGCCGCTGCCGGTATCGGACACTTCTAACAGCACCTTTTCGTCTTGCCGGCGCGTTTTCACGTTCACTTGACCGTCGCTTTTCTCCTTCATGCTGTCAAACGCGTTTTCGATCAAATTGATCAGCACGCGACGCATCTTCTCATGGTCGAACTCAAACTCGGGCAGCGATGCATCTAACTCGGTGTGGAGTCTCCTGTCTGAGTATAATTTGCTCACTTCGTTAATCAGCTCGTTAACATTCGCCCGTGCGAGATTGAGTGTCGGCATGCGTGCAAATTCGGAGAATTCCCGCACCAGGGTCCGCAGACTCTCAACTTCATCGTTCACGATTTCCGAGCATTCCTCAAGCAGCTTTTGATATTCCGGATCGTCGCCCGAGTATTTGTCTTTCATTTGCTGCACGGTCAATTGGATGGGCGTCAGCGGGTTCTTGATTTCGTGAGCCAAAATGCGCGCGATCTCCCGCCAGACCACCATCTTCTCCAGCGCGATCACTTGATCCTGTTTTTCTTTCAGCGTGGCGACCATTTGATTAAAGGCCCTGACCAATTCTCCAACTTCGTCCTTCGATGAAACTCGCACGCGATGGGACCAATCGCCCGCGGCCACTTTCTTAGTCCCTTCAACCAATTTGATGAGAGGATGGGTGATCTTACGCGAAAAAACATATCCCACCGCAACCGAAATGGCTGACAGACTGGCATAAACCACAAAAAAGGAAAGCACAAAGCCTTCGGTCAAATTCAAAAAATCCAGAGTCTTGAATATCTGATTGACTTCCACAATCTGGTCCGAGCCCCTTACAAATTCTTGGTCGATGGCCTTTGTTGCAACCACGAATCCTTTGATCGCATCGTTTCGTATCACCGGGGCGAACGCGGAAACGTGGCTGCGATCATCACCTAATCTCAAGAGTTCCGGTTCTCTTTTTTGTGTTAACGGCTTTACAATATTCAGATAAAGTTGGGGAAATTCTGCATCCAGAACGTTGCTGCCAGTATACTGCAAATTGCCGTGTTGATCAAAAATATCAATCTTGCCGGTACCCAGCTCTTCGGCTTTGTTGGAGATAGATGCTGCGACCCCGTCTTGTTTGTTCAGCAACTTCTCAACCCAGTCCGATGCAGCGAACTCTTTGGCCGCAGTCAGGGTTTGCTTCTTGTACTCAGCGTACAATTCACGGGAAATGTTGACCGCGTCTTCCAAAGCTGACTCGACTTTTTTGTTGAATCCGATGCCACGGCTTTTTTCGTGAAGATTCTTAAGCAGAACGTAAACCGGATAGACGGGTAGTAGCGTGATGACCAGAAGCGAAAGCACGATTTTGGTGCGAATGCGATTCATTTCAAATCATTGATGTTAAACGACTCTGCGGAATGCCAGCTTGAAACATATTTTGAACTCTTGTCTCCACCCACAAAAAGGGAAATGAGACTGCTGAGATTGAGTTTAAAACCGCTGGAACGATCTTCCGAAGCCAGGTTTTCTTCCGTCTGATTGGGATTGAGCAGCCAGTCGGTCACCTTGTCACCTTGCCGCGAAGAAATCGGGATAATGCCCACTCGCATTCGAATTTGGTAAGTGGCGTTGCGGTTCAAAATATCCTTCGGCACCAGGATGACATTTTCCATGCGGCTGGTCATTGCTTTTACTTTCTCAAAATCCGTGTACGCTTGTGCCGCTTGTATGGTATCGTGGCTCTCAATCACATAGCGCTCGTCCCAAATGTCATATAAAATCGTTCGAGACAGTTGCTTTCGCAAGATCTGTCTGTCGCCGCCCTCCAGAAGCCTGATTTCGATTTGGATGATCGACGGCAGACCGCTTTGAATGGTTCCGACAATTTTCTTTGAAAAGAGATTTTGAAAAACCGCGGATACCACAAGCTGCTCGCCTTTTGTTTGGGCTCTAATTTGCTCCACGCGGATCTCCGGCTCATCACCTGAATAAGCCCGCGTCGATGCGAACAAAACCAGCGCAATGAGGCACGCCGTTTGCCCCCAAAATCGCAGCGAATATAAAAAAGGATATTGAAAACCGTTAGCAATCAATTTCAGAAAGTATGCCCCAATGATACGTGAAATTGAAAATCGTTTTCATCCACTTTGTTTAATGGAAAGGAAAAATCAAATCGCGTCATCCCCAAGATGGGGAGTTTATAGCGAAAGCCGAAACCGGCGGCAGAAAACAGATCGTCAAACTTAGGGGTTTGCCCCGACTGCCAAATTCCACCGACATCGAAAAACAGAATCCCCGAAAACTTGTGAAACGGAAAATTCCTTGTCGAAAGCGGAAATCGAAATTCGGCATTGCTCCGAAACAACTTAGTGCCCCAACCGACCGGAGTCAACCTGCGGTCTGGATAGCCGCGCAAGGAATTGGCGCCTCCCAAATAGAATCGTTCGTAAAAAGGCGAGTTGTCCGTGGTGTAGCCGCCTTTGACATGGAACGCAAAAACCTGGCGTCCGAAAAGTCTCTTGTAGAACCGGCTGTCCAACATCACCTTGGGGAAGTTGAGATCGCTGCCCAGCTCATCATGAGCTAACTCAAATGACAACGCACCCCAAAATCCATTCAGCGGATAAGCCGGATTGTCGCGTAGATCTGCATTTAAGATGAAAGAAAAGGCCCCGATTTGTGTCTCCTGCACATCATCGGCAATGTCCGGCGGAAGCAGTGTTGTTGTTGAGTCTAAATCAGAGAAATCTATGAATTCATCCGGTTCGTGGGTTTCGATTCTATAGGCAAAATTGAGATGTTTGAACAGGCCTTCCTGCCCGCCGATTTGGAATCGCAATCCGCCAAACCCGACATCTTGAGTTGAGCGATCGCTGCCCAGATAGTGGATAAATTCTCGGCCGCCGCCAAAAAGCTCGAAATCCCAAAAGGCCGTATCATCGAACAGATTTGAGTTACGGAACCCGAGAGACAGCTTGCCAATGCGGTCTCCGAGGACCAGCCGAAGGCCGATCATGTTCCCGCTTCCAAAAAAGTTGTCAAACCGCAAGCTAGCAGGCACGAAAAACCAGCCCCTGAGATCGCTGTGTCCGCCTTCAAATTGAAAATAGGGCCAATGCCGCTCTTGCACCTCGATGACCAGAATGACTTTTCCCTTCTCCGAACCGGGCCGGGCATAGAATTCCACGTCTTTAAAGAAATTCGTCTGTGCCAGCCGAAGTTGGTTGGCTTCCAGTACGGCAGGATTTACGGTATCCCCGGGCTGAATCGTGAGATGTCTGAGGATGACCTCGTCATTGGTCTTGGTATTGCCTTCAAACTCAAATTTCTCGACGGTTAGCCGAGGAGGTGCGCCGCGCCCCTGCCCGAATACAGATGGGTGTGATAAGGAGGAAAAGAAGATAAGCCCAGCCCAAAAACAGACGGCCAGACACAAGCGAGTTTGGAATTTAAAAAGGGAACCTTTCATGATTGATCTGGAGGTAAATTTAATGGAATTCTCTTGGAAATCAAGCAATAAGTTCTTAATGTGATTATATGATCTGATTCAAATTTCAGGCCAACTTGCGAAGAGCAAACCTCTTAACCTACATTGTTGTTTTTATAAAACTTAGTTTTTACTCATAGTTAATATCGACACAGAGGCTAAGTGAATCGACACAACAAGTGTGGTGATTTTGCTACATAGTATAGTTCCCGAACGAAAACGGAAAGACCAAGTCACTCTACACTCTTTTTGTGGCTGGATTCCCCTAACCCGGACGGAGTATCGGGAACCAAAAAGTCAAAATGATTGAAGTCAAAATAATTTATGTTGTAGAGCAATTCATACGAGACTATTTAGTGACTGACCGAACACCCGTGTTGTCTCCGTGTGTCATTCCTCAGGAATCTTTTCTTGGTTGTCCGTAAAGTGCTGTTAATTAAAAAGATTCTTCCAGAATGACATTCTCGTGCGTTATGTTTGAGATTCAGGAACATGAGTTTTCGGTCAAGCACTATTCTATTTAGGGCAAAACAATTCACCCCGTGAGATAAAAGGGAGATAAACCGGTTTGGAGCAACCTTAAGGAGCCTAAAACAACGCATCGTTTCGTGAACTTTGCCCTGCGCTGAATCGTTAGAGCATTCATGTCAGAAAAATTGAAACAAAAATTCCAGGGGGCCCTCCTGGGGACGTTCGTTGGCGATGCGTTGGGCATGCCGGTTGAGGGCTGGAGTCCGGGAGCCATTTCCGAACGACTTGGGGACGTGCGAGACATGCTGGACGCACGCCTCGGAAAAGGCACGTACACGGACGACACCCAAATGATGATCGGGATCGCGGAATCGCTGATCGAGTGCGGTGACTTAAATGGCGAGCACCTGGCGCTGCGTTTTTTGGACAATTTCGATCCCAGCCGCGGATACGGGGGCGGAACCGTGCAAGCCTTAAGCTTGATCGAGCAAGGCGTCCCGTGGGATGCAGTGGGCAAACAGATTTTTCAGGGCGGCTCGTTTGGAAACGGATCATCCATGCGAATCGCACCAGTGGGCGTTTTCTACTATGATGATCCGTACGTGCTCCGCGAAAAAGCGTATCTCTCCAGTCAAATCACCCATGCTCACCCACTTGGCAAAGAGAGTGCGGCTTTGCAGGCATTTGCGATTGCCAGAGCGACTCTGGCCAATCCCACTGAAGAACTCGACGTGCACGCGTTTCTTGGCGATCTCATAGCGTTTGTGGAACCGGAAGCCGAAGAACTGATTCGCAATCTGTACAAATTAGAAAGCTTTTTGATAGACACCCCGACCATCGATCACGTTGTGTCAAGCATGGGCAACGACGTTCGAAGTTATGTCTCCGTCCCCGCCGCGATCTACGCCTTCTTAAATAAACATCACTCCTTCGAAGAAGCCGTGGTTTTTGGCGTGTCTCTTGGCGGCGACACCGATACCATTGGGGCCATGACCGGCGCCATCGCTGGTGCCTATCACGGCATCGACAGAGTCCCCTCCCGCTGGCTCACCGATCTGGAAAATGGGGCCAAAGGCAAAGATTATGTCTCCGACCTGGCTTCCCAACTTTATGAAATTAAAGTGACTACGCTGTAACTTTTTCGCTTGCTTTTCGGGATTCGTTTGATTAACATTTCAAATCAGTGTCTGAACGAAAAAGAGTTTTCGAGTCATTCCCGCATGGGTTGGGCAGGCATCTCCTTGCCAAAAACCAGGAGATTCCGGCTCAAAAGATTACCGAAACGACGTGATCTGTCAGTTTCCTTCAGACATAATTACAATATAGCTGAGATTGGATAAAGTCAAGACATTTAAAACGAAGCGGTGATGGACAAAACCCAAGTCGCAGCCATCTTTGAGGAAATTGCCGTCCTATTGGAAATCAAAGGCGAGAATCCGTTCAAAAGTCGTGCTTATGAACGGGCAGCACGCACCATTTTGAGTCGAAGCACAGACATCAAGGAATTGGTGGAGACAGGCAAGATCCATGAAATCAAGGGCATTGGCACGGCACTTGCAGAGAAGATCGGCGAACTTGTTGCAACCGGCAGGTTGACCTACTACGACAAGTTGAAGGCTTCTATTCCAGGCAGCCTACTGGAAATGACCGCCATTCCCGGCTTTGGTCCGAAAAAGATCAAAATGGTGTACGAGGTGTTGGGGATAAGAACGATTGGTGAATTAGAGGTCGCGTGCAAAGAAAATCGCCTGGCCGATTTGGCAGGATTTGGAGCCAAAACGCAGGAGAGAATTCTCCGGGGCATCGAATTCATCAAAAAAGGCAAAGAACGGTTCCTGTACCATCATGCTGAAGAAGCGGCGAAGCCTCTATTTGAAGCACTGTCCAATCATCCCAAAGTCATCCGGGCAGAGGTGTGCGGAAGCTTGCGTCGAAAGAAAGAAACTGTGAAAGATATCGATATCATCGCCAGCACCAGGGAAGAGGATGTCCCGCAAATCATGGAGTTTTTTACGACTCGACCGGAGGTAGACACGATAACGGCCAGAGGTTCGACAAAATCAAGTGTGGTGCTTAAACGTGGCATCAACGCCGATCTGCGCATCATGCCCGATGACAAATTTGCAACCATTTTGCACCATTTCACCGGTTCGGCGGAACACAATACGGCCATGCGCGGACTGGCCAAGAAATTAAAGTTGAAAATAAGCGAATACGGTTTGTTCCGAAATGATGATGAGTTGATTCCGTGCAAGGAAGAAGCGGACATGTTCGCCGCGCTTGGTCTGGCCTACATTCCACCGGAACTGCGTGAAGATAATGATGAAATCGAAGCTGCCGCAGAAAATCGCATTCCGAACCTTGTTGAAGGTTCCGACATCCAGGGCATTTTGCATTGTCATTCTACCTTTAGCGATGGTGCGAATACGATTGAAGAAATGGCAGTCGCAACCAAAGAATTGGGATATGAATATTTCGGGCTGTGTGACCACAGTCAGATCGTGGTTTACGCGCGCGGACTGACGCCGGAGCAAGTAAAAGAGCAACATGCCAGGGTCGATGAGTTGAATCAAAAATTCGATGGATTTAAGATTCTCAAAGGCACGGAATGCGACATCTTGAACGACGGGACTTTGGATTACGCGGACGACGTTTTGAATTCGTTCGACTTCGTCGTGGCTTCTGTACATACCAATTTGAACATGTCTCCGGAAGATGCCACAAACCGCATTTTGAAGGCCATGCAAAATCCTTACGTAAACATCCTCGGGCATCCGACAGGCCGGATTCTCATGGGTCGGCAAGGCTTGCTTCTGGACATGCATCGCATTATCGATGCCGCAGCGGAATTTAACGTGGCCATCGAACTCAACGCCAGCCCATACCGCCTGGACATCGATTGGCGGTATTGCAAATATGCCAAAGAAAGAGACGTACTGATCAGCATTAACCCGGATGCTCACAGCGTCAGCGGTTTGCAGGATATGCGATATGGCGTTGGCATCGCTCGTAAAGGTTGGTTGGAAAAGGAAAACATCCTCAACGCCATGTCACTCGAGAAAATTGAGTCATATTTCAAAATGAAACGAAATAAAATGTGAAGCAAAATGCACAAATTTCGTAACATAGAGGAGAGGATTGCTTTATTGTGAATCGAGGAGAGATTCATGGTCATCTTCTTTACACTTGCTCCTTTAGCCGCCGGATTCTATCTTACCTATTCTCTATTACTTATGAAGAAAGTAAGACTTCCCATCTATACCGGTCCGTACAAAAAGAGTCTGACATATGTCAGTTACGGAGCTTTTGCGCTCAGTATTTGTTTGCTGCTGTTTTTTATATTTAGGAAGAGTTTGCCGGAAATTATCCTGACAACGGCCATTTGTTTGACGGCTTCTGTCACGATACTGCTGTTCCGAGTTTCCATTGGCGAAAATGGCATATTCTTGAAATTGCGGTTTTACTCGTGGTCCGATTTTGGGAAATACCGTTGGAAGAAGTTCATTCGAGATGGGGTCTGGATTCTGTATCTTTACAACGACGTGAATTTCGAACTGACACGCATCGCCATCCCTGAAAGCAAGGTCAGCCGCTTGGATATCATTCTGCAAAACAAAATCGGGCTGAATTATTTGGAAAGAAAGATCGATGGCGTTCGTCGTGGGGCCGTCAGGCCGTAAGATACATGCTAATGCACGCGCTACAAACAAGCTATTATTGTCTGTTCACGGACTCTTTTTTAGTTTGGACGAAAATTTTTTAACGCATGAATAATTCGGGTTCATCTATCACAATTTTTGGTGCATACTATGACAGAATCAGCAAAACTTAACCAGCCCAGACGCTCAGGCCTGCTTTGGGGGAGTATCTTAATTCTCCTGGGAGTCCTTTTTCTCCTGGACGAATTCAATGTGTTGGATGCGGGTGATATCTTCAGCACGTTCTGGCCGGTCATTTTGATTGTCATCGGCATTTTACTCATCCGGAACCGAAATCGGGAGACACAGAAAGATGCCCAGCAAGGGAATAAGGAAGCCGTTGAAGCGTTGACTGAGGACACACTCCGGACCAGCAAAATATTTGGCGATCTGGATCTCCGGGTCGCATCCAAAAATTTCGAGAGGGGCAGCGCGTCTACCGTCATTGGAGATCTGGATGTGGATTTTTCCGATATCAAAGTCGGTGCGGGAGAAAAAGTGTTCACACTCAATGGCGTCATTGGCGATATCAACGTGACCGCCCCCAAGCACATTGCGTTTGCCGTGCGAGCAAACACGATACTTGGTGATTTGAAGCTTCTGGGCGAGAAACACGACGGCGTTTTTGTGAACAAGACCTACCAATCCGAAAAGTATGAAACCGAAAAAAGCAAGCTCTACATTTCTATCTCACAGATCATCGGGGACATTCAAGTGAGCTGAAATCATGAGCTTAATAAATTTGTACAAACCTATTCGCAAGATTTCCTACCTTTTAACTTCTGCCTTGATCGTTGCTCTTCTTGTCTATTTCCTTCTGGTGAAGAACTTCAGCCTCGTAGGGTTATTTCTCGTAATCGGGACCTCTCTTTTGTTCTTCTTTCTGTGGTTAAAACTACATCCCGGTCCTTCTGAGGTCACGGATGCTACTCAAGTCATTCAAGCCATCGGAAACGGACGTCCGACTTTTCTCAACATCTACTCGAATTACTGAGTCGGTTGCGTTGAAAGCAATCCCATCGTGAAATGGGTACGCAAAAAAGTTGGCGACCGGGTGAACTTCTTCCGAGTCGACATTAGCACTAAAGCGGGGAAAGACTTGATGGCGAAGTATGATATTCCTCTCAATTCTGCCTACCTTATTTTCGATTCAAACGGCAACGAGGTGTGGCGAAGTTTTGCCATTCCCTTGAATGGGAAAAAGGCCCTCCGAATACTAAATCGTGTCCTAACCGTAACTGGATAATTCATATCATTCCGGCAGTCTTCTTTAGCTCATGCCTGCAAAGGCGGGATGGAACTCTCTCTGATTTCAGGCTGGTTGCGTCCTAATAAGCTGATGAGGTCTCGAAATTTATGAAAGGGTTTTCGGGTTATTTTAAAGTGGACCCGTGAACCGGAATCAAAAGTTTGAAGCCTGTGTGAACCTGGAATAATTTGGTAAAGTCACGCGTCTATCTCTCGTGTACAAACGTTTGAAATTAGGATGCAAAATCTCAAGTTTATTTTGATCGAGATTCAAGATTTCTTCTTGATGAGCTATGCGGCTTTGGCCGGCGTTCCGTCCGCCTACCGCTACCGCCGCGAGACCCTGGATCAGATGAACTATATTGGTATGGGTGCCCTGCTTTTGGTTCTGGTGGCATCCCTTTCCGTGGGTTTGGTCTTGGCATTAGAATGGGGGACGCGCCTGGAAAGATTCGGCGCCAAAAACCTCATGGGGCGCATCGTCAGTCTTTCGGTTATTCGCGAGATCGGCCCGATCGTCACCGGGCTTATGGTGGCAGGACGGACGGGTTCCAAAGTGGCCGCAGAACTTGGCACAATGAAGGTGACCGAACAGATCGATGCCCTTAAGGCCTTTGGAACGGATCCCATCAAAAAGTTGGTTGTGCCGAGACAGGTCGCTACGGTGTTCATGATTGTCCCTCTGGCGATCATGGCCGATTTCATCGCAGTCATCGGTGGTTACTTCATGGCCACCTTGTTTCTGCACACAGATTCAACCATCTTTTGGATTTCGGCCCTTAATAACCTGGAAATGAAGGATTTGATTATTGGACTCGTGAAACCGTTGATTTTTGGTTACATCATTGCCACGGTGAGTTGCTACTTTGGCATACACACCAGAGGAGGCGCAGAAGGCGTTGGACGTTCGGCCACCCGCGCTGTCATGTACTCTTCTCTGTCGGTGTTGGTCTGCGATTTTTTGGTCTCGAAGTTTATCATAGCCATATTGTGATGAAAATTATCGAACTGGAAAACGTCTCTTACTCTTATAAAGAAAATGTGGTTTTGAGAAATCTGAATTTGGCTGTGAACAAGCGCGAGAATTTGGTGATATTGGGTGGCAGCGGTGCTGGCAAAAGCACCATCCTGAAACTCATTCTTGGCTTGTTAACACCGGACACGGGTTGCATCAAAGTCCTGGATCATGACATCACGAATTTGAAGGAAAAACAGATTCAGCCCATTCGGCATCGCATGGGAATGGTGTTTCAGGGTGGCGCTCTTTTTGATTCCATGCATGTTTGGGAAAACGTCGGTTATTGCATGCTTGAAAATCATGACGCCCCCATGGAGAAAGTCCATGAAAATGTGCGGGAAAAACTGGCATTTGTGGATCTTGAGCACGCTTTTGATTATCTGCCCGCAGAACTGAGCGGCGGGATGCGCAAACGCGTCGCCATTGCCCGGGCCATTGTCTGCGATCCCGAAATTGTGCTTTTTGATGAACCTACCTCTGGTCTGGATCCTATTGCGACAAAATCTATCAATCAACTCATCACCAGGCTGCGGGACGAAAAATGGGTAAGCTCCGTGGTCGTGACGCATATTTTGAAGGACGCGTTTGCCGTTGCAAATCGCGTGGCCATGTTGAAGAATGGCGAAATCGTCTTCGAAGGTGGCGTGGAGGATTTGCAGCGCTCAAAGGATCCGTATATAAGAGAATTTGTCCAATAGAAGGCTAAAGGCATGTCAACAGCTAAAGTAAAGTGGTCGGACTTGAAAGTCGGGCTCCTGTCCCTGCTCGCATTGCTGGTCCTGGTTACCATCGTACTCAAGGTGGGCACGAATGAAAAACTGTTTGCCTCGAAATATCAACTTTCGTTCTTTGTGCCGAACGTGCTGAATTTAAGCGAAGGTGCGCTGGTATCTCTCTCGGGCATTAAGGTAGGCACAGTGAAAGGACTCGAGCTTTCTCAATTTGAAGGGGAAAACGGAGTGATCGTGCATCTCGAAATCGATAAAGCCTACAAGAAAAAGATAACCGGAAGCTCGCGAGCTCACATCTTGACTTTGGGAATTTTAGGAGACAAATACGTCGATATCACTCAAGGCGATCCTGAGGAAGAACCTCTGAAAGACGGTGACTTTCTGGTTGGCGTCATGCCACTCGATTTAGGTGATCTCTCAGATCAAGCAGCAATGACCTTGGAGCATTTGAATGATATCCTCATAACCGGAAAATCCATCACGCAAAAAATCGACGCAGGTGAGGGCTTTTTGGGAATGCTCCTAAACGATCCAAAATTTCGAACCCACATGGCTCAGACAATGCGATCCACCTCGGATTTGCTGGCAGCACTGAAATCCGGCGAAGGCAGTTTCGGTTTGTTTCTGAGTGATTCTTCCGTCTACAATAACCTGTCGTCGATGACTCGCAATTTAGACGGCGTGTCGGAGACACTGCTTGCGGCAGAAGGCTCCTTAGGGAAACTGATTGCCGACCCCGCCTTGTACGCGAATTTGGAGTCCTTTTCCGCGCGCGCGGATTCCCTCGTTCATAAACTTTCGAACAAAGGCACCACGGGCCGATTTTTTAGCGATGAGCAGATCTACAAAGAAATTTCCCAACTTCTAACCGACATGCAGTCACTGATGCAAGACGTAAAAACCCATCCCAGGAAATATCTGAATTTGAAAGTGTTTTAATTTTTGGAAATGACATCTGTTCATGCCGGGGACGACGAGACCGAAGTCTTGCTTTGGGATGCCAGCAACTGCTAAAAGCAGAACATTTGAATTGTAGAAATCGTCGTGAACATAGAATGAACGAACGACGATTGAAAGTTATGCTATGGTGCGTAAAAAGAACGGCAGAAGAAGTTTCCCGTCAATATTTTGTATAGCCACCCAAAATCGCTTCTCCGTTAGTCTGGGACGTTGAGTCAAAAAATTTCTCCAGTGTGAACTTGATCGCCGTAAAGGCGATTTGGTCCCACGGAATTTGATTTTTGGTGAAGAGCCGGACATCTGAACTTTCCAGTCCCGTAGAGAAATTGAGGTTCCTGAGGTCGGCGAGAAACATAAGATAAACCTGTCCGACGTGCGGGAGACTGTAGACCGAGAAAAGCCGTACGATGTCCACGTCTGCATTTGCCTCTTCCAACGTCTCGCGCAAAGCGCCGTCTTCCACATTCTCGCCGTTTTCCAGAAAGCCTGCCGGAAGCGTCCATTTATCTTTGCGGGGTTCGATGGCGCGTTTGCACAGCAACACCCGGTCCCCCCAGCGTGGAAGGCAGCCCACAATCATATTCGGATTTTCATAGTGGATGGTATGACATTGATCGCAAAAGTACCGGGGAAGACTCTCTCCCGGCACTTCACCGAATTTGATTTTGCTGCCACAGTTGTTGCAGTAATTCATGATCATGATTCAAATAATATCGTTGCGCAGTACACCAAAACATTTCGTCTGTGCCGTTTGTCGGCTTTTAAAAGATACTATAATTATGGGAGGGGATCAAGGCTTTTGAGGGTTATGCGACTTTGGGTTGGAACTTTCAACCAACAAAAAAAGGCCGCTGCACAATGACAGCGGCCTTTTGTCAGCTCAGTTTTGACTTAAGATTTCTCAAACTCATTCACACGTGAAAAAGAGAAAAGGCTCTCGCCCCAGGCGTCAGCGTCGTTTATTTGCGGCTCTTCCTCAAGGTCGGTCTAAATTGTCTTATGTGCCATTTATCCGTTACACGAGACATTGAATAAGCGGGACGGCCAAAGATAAAACGCTCACCTCAGCAGAGTTAGCTTCTTTGTTTGAGAAAAAACGGCATCGCCATTGTCCCTGGAGGTGACGACCATCCGATAAATATAAAGCCCTGAAGGCACGTTCTGACCCCGATCATCTTTACCATCCCAACTTGCGGCATGAAATCCCGCTGTAAGATTTCTTTCGGTGAGAGTTCGAATTTTCTCTCCCAGTACGTTATATATTTCTAAGGTTACGTGATTGGCTGCGGGCAGTTCGAACCGAATCTCGGTTTGCGGATTGAACGGATTCGGAAAATTCTGGTGTAGAGCGAATGCAATAGGTATTGCCGTCGTGCGTTCTTCCTTTTCCTCTCCTACACCCGCTTTATGAATATTTGAAGAAGTCGTACTTGTCGTGTTTGAATAATCGGATTCGTTGTTTGCATCATCGACTGCGGTGACGCGATAGTATGTAGCGCTGAGGACATCGAGGTCAATGAAAGTTTCGTTATCCGTCCAGGTGGTGACAGTGACATTGGCAGCGGGGGAGGTTTCCCACGTGATGGGTGTGGTTTTCCAGTTCGGCGTGGTGCCGCGCCAGACCAGGTAATGGTCGAGGTCGGGTTCGGTGTTGGCGTCCCATTGCAGGATAGGATTGGCGCCGTCTTCGCTGGGATTGGCTATAACGAGATTCTGCGGAGCCGCAGGTGGTAGTATGTCAAAATCAAAGGTGGCAGTCATGCTATTAGAGGAATTAGAAATATTAGTTATGGCAAATCCAGTAGGGTCTCCACTTCGGTTGTCTGTATTTGGAGTGGTGAAAGGCGTAAACGCGGTATTACCGGAAGTTCCGGGGAAAGGGTCTCCAGGATCTCCAACAGACCATTGATCGGGGTCGTTTTGTTGGTTGTAGTTGGTCGTAAAGAAATTGTCAGCGGGGATTATAATGATATTGTCAACATCATTAAAACTGGGCAGGTCCTCAACAGCATTGAACACCAACAATCCTCCTAAAGGCGTAGTCCCTTCTTCCCACCAAGCTGGCATGAAACGATTGAATCCCGAATACTGTCTATTTTCAATTACAAATTCTTCACCACTTGCCGGGTCAGTAAAACGATAGAAATCAAAATTTGCGTTATCAATCTGTGTTTCAACATAATCTATAGTCTCCTCCATATTATTGCTGGTGACTTCGGTTGGGGTTGCCCATCCGACACTGATTTTTCTTGCTGCATCTAAATGTGACGGACATTCACCCTTACGATTCGGACCAATCCCTAAGCGGTGCATAATGCACCAATCCCCCATCGGGGCAATACTCAGATTCTGGTCATACCATCGGCCAAATAATCCATGCCCAATTACATGAAACGATTCGTGAGCGTGGGGTCCGACGTGCGTGAACGTATTAGACTGACTGGTCAAATCACCTTGCCATCGTTCCATGGTAGTATAGCCACCCCAAAGAATATTCCAATCAAATAAGTTTGTTGCCGAAGGCAGGCTATCTTCTCTAAGACGAAAAAAGGTGGCTCCACCGATATTGGGAGACCCATGCCATGCTACATTTCGGTAGCCGTCGCCCGCAACGATCACCGTAATTACATTGTATTTTGCATTCCAACTCGAATCATTGACTGCTCTTGATACGGCATCCTCTATCAAATCTCGTGTGTCAAAATTTGAGGAATTATAAGTAGCAAAATTGGTCTCCATGTTAAGCCATATTGGCACACCATTGTTATCTGGATTGATCACGTCTCCGCTAATCTGAATGAGACCGTGAGAATTCTCTTGATACCAGTCTTTTAAGCTGCCGTAAACCGCTTCGCCATCAGGGCTGGTTCTGAAAGGATCGATATCTATTGAATAGTAATCATCTGAGAAGATCAAATTCTCAAAATCGGTCACGGTGTAATTATTTGAATGGTGCTGCCGATCGTTAAACTCCACTAAAAGCACTCCGATGCTGATGGTTATAGGATAGCCGGGCATTGTCCCCTGTCCTGCGGAATATCCCACATCGACAAAGCAATTCGGATCCTGAAAATTGTAAGAATCACCCCAAACAGCCTTATAGCCAATCATGACAAAACCCAAGAAAAGAACCCCCATAAGAACGATTCTAAAAATTCTTCCCTTCATTTTACAACCTCCTTTTATTTCAAAAAAATGGCCTTTCTACTTTGCCTGTCCTGATTTTGTCGAAGGATTGCCTGCTTGCAGGCGGTAAATATAGATCCCACTTGCCACATCACCTCCTTTCTCATCGTTACCATTCCAGATAATTTGATAAACACCCGCCCCCTTTTCCTCGTCTACTAGGGTAATCACCTCCTTTCCGGTGATATCAAAAACTTTTAGTGTCACGTGGGAAAATTCAGGAATGCGATATTTTATTGTCATGGAAGGGTTGAAGGGATTGGGGTAGCTTTGAAATAAATAAAAGGATGAAGGATGAGGTTCTACTTTTGGCTCTTCCACAGAAACTATCACATCTCCCAATTTTCCGGTGCGGCTGATTTGTTGTGCAAAAACGCCGTTTCCGGTGCCCGTTCCAATTTCATACCACGTTATTATCGCACCGCCATTACCATCTTCCACGGCACGGGGATCAAATTGCAAATCCTCTCGAGTGCTAATAGGAACGTCGGATTCATTCCATAATCGTTTTTGATTTCTGTCAATTAATTGAGAATACAGATCAAAGGAGCGTATGTTTCGGTTGTCATGCCAAGCCACAATAAAGTCATCTGCAGATGGTATCACGGCATCGGTTGGCGACTTCTTCGAATCTACAGCACTTACTGAAAAACTTTTCTGACTCCACATTTTTAAACCTTCGTTGTTGATCAATTGAACAAACACTTCACCAGTATCTTTTAAAGTCTCTCTCCACGTAAGGTAAAACGATTGATTCGAAGCAAGTGTTATGTTGGGAGCTGCTGTAGGATCTTTAACAGAATCAGCCAGAACAATACCATCATTCCACAAAATATTTCCATTATTGTCAATACGTTGAGTCCATAACTTAAAAAATGGCTCATTGTCGAAGAAAGATTGTTCTTTACAAGTAAACACGACTCCCCCTAACCCGTCGGAAAACATTCTTCTAAATGAACTTCTAAATGGAAGACTAGCATTCACTCCATTATCCCACACTGGGTTGAGTTCATCGGAGAATTTCTGAACAATTATATCACGATTGTTATTAAAGGTGACGATTACGTTTTCTCCGTCTGAACGAATAGCGTCAGCTTCTATGTCAATTTCAGATTCGACAATTAATATACCTTCATCTCCAAGTAGTCTTTTTCCTAAATCATCGATTCTATTCCCATACAGTTCCTCATCGCCATCTCCATCCCGGTCTTCTGACCAGAGTATAAAGGCACCCCCTCGCTTATCTCCACAGGCCGCTAAGGGAATCTGGTGCGCGCGAGACGGTGAGATCACCACAGCACTGTCACCCCAGACTCGCACTCCGGTGCTATCAAACCGCTGGGCGAAAACCACTGCCTTGAGCGTGTCTGCCACCGGAAGTAATTCATTAAAAACCACAATGGCGCCACCTTCACGATCTTCAAAGAGGATTAAGTTCGCCTGGTCAAATTCTCCTATCCTTATGGGTAGGCCCTGTTCCGGAAATTTTTTAAACCCAAACCGGTCTAAACGTTGAATGCGTAGAAGGCGGCGGTTCGGAAATGCTCCGGTCTCCCACGCAATGTAAGCGCCACCGTTGCCGTCTGTGCAAATCTGGGGGTTAATGGCCCCGCCGGCTACCTTTAGGTTCTCTGACGGATCGGAAGACCACTGAGCCCGAATCACATTGCTACACAGGAAAAGAGCGATTAAACAGCAAAGAGATTTAATAGTCATTTCATTTCTCTTATTTGATTAATAAAGCCTTCTTGGTTTGCACAAAGTTGCCAGCTCGAAGTGGACAAAAATAAAGTCCGCTTGCCACATCACCTCCTTTCTCATCTTTACCATTCCAGGTAATTTGATGGACCCCTGCGTCCTGGTTTTCGTCGACTAACGTTATCACCTCCTTTCCGGTTATATCAAAAATTTTGAGTGTCACGTGGGAAAATTCAGGAATCCGATATTTTATTGTCATGGATGGGTTGAAAGGATTGGGGTAGCTTTGAAATAAATAGAAAGATGAAGGATTAGATTCTAGCCTTGGCTCTTCAATAGAAACTATCACATCGCCTAATTTTCCGTTACGGCTGATTTGCTGTACAAAAACGCCATTTCCTGTACCAGCACCAATTTCATACCAAACAACAATGATCCCTCCCTGTCCATCATCTGTTGCTCGCGGATCGGTCTGTAAAGCGTTTCGAGTGCTGATGGCCACATCAGAATCACGCCATAACCGATCAGCAGTTTGATCTATCAGTTGTCCATACAAGTCAAACGATTGAATATTACGGTTATCGTGCCACACCACGATAAATTCATTCCCTGAGGCTATTACCGCATCAGATATTGCCTTTGCTGAGTTGGCTGCACTAACTGGAAACGTTTCTTCCCCAAACAGTTTCATGCCTTGTCCATTCACAGCTTGCACAAAGGTTTGGCCTTTATTTTCCGGATTTTCATTCCAGGCAAAGTAAAACAGAGTGTCCGCAACAGCCACTTTAGGAGCTACCGCGGGGTTTTTAATTGAATCCGCTAGCACAACACCATCGTCCCACACAATTTGACCTGATGAGTCAATACGCTGGGCCCATAACCGAAAAAAGGATTCCTGGTCAAAAAAGGATCGTTCTTTACAGGTAAGCACCACCCCTCCGAATTCGTCGGAAACCATTCTTCTAAATGAACTTCTAAAGGGAAGCCCGGCATTCACCGCATCTTCCCATAGTGGCATCAACTCTCCCGTAAACTTCTGCACGACCACCTCGAGGCTGTCATTGAACGAAACAATCACGCTGCCATTATCGGAACTGACGGCATCCGCATCGATGTCAATGGGCGTGTCCACAATCAAAACACCTTCGTCTCCTAATACCCGGCTGCCTTCCACATCGATTCTGTTGCCGTACAATTCTTCGTCGCCATCCTGGTCGCGGTCTTCGGTGAGGAAGACAAACGCGCCGCCGGTGCCGTCCTCACAGGCCGCCAGTGGAATCTGTCGGTGCTCGGATGGTGACACCACCACCGCACTGTCGCCCCAAACCCGTACACCTTCCCGGTCAAACCTTTGGGCAAAGACCGCGACCTTAAAGGTATCTGCCACGGGAATCAATTCATTGAAAACCGCAATCGCACCACCCAATCCATCCGCAAACAAGAATTGGTTAGCCTGGTCAAATTCTCCCAATCGTACCGGTAACCCTTGTTCTGGAAAGAGCTTGAAGCCGAATCGGTCCAGGTGCTGAATTCGGAGCAATCGTCGGTTTGGGAGCGCCCCCGTCTCCCAGAGGATGTAGCAGCCACCTGCGTCATCGGTGCAAATTTCCGGGTTAATGGCGCCACCAGCTATCTTGAGATTTTCTGAAGGCTCGGTAGACCACTGGGCAAACAAGCTTGAAAACAGTACGTGAATCAAACAAATCATGAAATATCTGCTCATGGCACGTCACCTTTTTGGGTTATGACACTATTTCACATAAACGGCTTTTCGAGTTTGCACAAGTTGGTGCTGTCAAAGAAGTCTTTGATCGCGGGTCTTGCGACCATTGCGAATAGAGCAGGGCCGCATTCAGCAAAACAAAGAGAAAAGATTTCAGCNNGATTTTGCAGCAAAGAACAACATATTATCGAATGTGAGCGGGCGGTTTCAACGTCAGTGTCGCATGCGTTATCGGCTTCGGAGGGAATAGTCGCTTCTACAATCTGCAGCAGAATGAATCTAATAACCAAAGGTTAAAAAAACCAGATTAAAGTCAAGCAAAATATGCTCAATCTTTCAACCTTTGTGAATATTGCGAAATTGAATGCTATCCGAACAAAAAGACCATTCAAGGAATCGGGACAGGACGGTTGACGAACGTTTGATCGGCGTCTCAACCGTCCTGATAGTTTATTTGATAAGCGTTACCCCTCCTTTCTTTGGCATTTGATACTATCGGATATAAACCATCTTGCGAACGGCCTCGAAATCGTTGACCCGCAAGCGGTAAAAATAGATACCGCTGGCCACAGATTGGCCAAGCTTGTCGCGGCCATCCCAGGTCAATCGGTGTTCGCCGGCTGGCCGTTTGTCATTGAGTAAGGTTATCACCTCCTTTCCGGTTAGATCGTAAATCACAAACGAAACGACGCCTGAGTCTCTCAATACAAAACGAATCTCGGTTTCTGGGTTAAAGGGGTTGGGATAGTTTTGAAACAAGAAATATTTTTCAGGTACATTAGGATTGGGAATATTCTCAACTAAGGTAATCACGTCACCTAACTTGCCGTTTCGGCTTACCTGTTGAAGAACAAGATCCCAAGATGTGTTACGGTTGAATTCATCCCATATTGCTATAAAGCCGCCGCTGCCATCCCTAACTACATCGAAGACAAACGGCCAATCGTTAACCGGCCGCTGGCGGAATAGAACACCTTGTT
>JAABYK010000348.1:0-6571 GCA_011775825.1 Candidatus Zhuqueibacterota bacterium
AAGGAGGAAATTTTTGAACATGTACAGTTGGAAGATACGCATAATGTGGGGGGGGCTGATACTGTTGTTTTGCGTCAGTTTGTTGCAAGCTCAGCCGGAAGTCGTCGTCACTGACGATATCACGACAAACACGACCTGGATGTCGGACAATACTTATATTTTGAACGGTTTGATCTTCGTAGACAGTCTGGTCACGTTGACGATCGAGCCTGGCACAGTGATTAAAGGCCGTGAGCAGCAGAGCATCACGAGTGCGGATGGGGCGAGTGCTTTAATCGTGCGTCGTGGCGCGAAGTTGATGGCAGATGGCACGGCAGAGAATCCGATTATTTTCACGAGTGAGTTTGATGACGTGGATGACCCGAATGACTTGCTTCCGACGGATCGGGAGTTGTGGGGCGGTGTGATTTTGTTGGGTCGTGCGACGACGAACGAGCCGGGGATCCCTCAGATAGAGGGGATACCTGAGACGGAGGATGCGAGTTACGGAGGTGATGACGATGATGACAATTCCGGTGTGTTGCGTTATGTATCGATTCGTCACGGTGGGTTTAGTATCAGTGGTGTTTCGGGTGATGAGATAAACGGGGGCGGTTGGCCGTGGCACGACGATTGAATTTATCGAGGTGTTTGCGAATTTTGATGATGGTTATGAGTGGTTTGGTGGGACAGTGAACACGAAGTATTTGGTGGCGGCATTTTGTGGGGATGATGGATTTGATTATGACCAGGGTTTTCGCGGCAAGGGCCAGTTCTGGTTTTCGATAAATGCGACGGATGAGGCCGGTCGCGGTGGTGAGCATGATGGTGGGGATACGGATGAGACCGGGACGCCGTTTTCGATGCCCGAGATTTGGAATGCGACGTATATAGGTTCGGGTGCGGACTTGGCCCCGCCGCCTGGTGGAGATGGTAACAATCATGCGATTATCTTCCGTGACAATGCCGGTGGGATGTATGCGAATTCGATCTTCACGGATTTCACGGGTGATGCGTTCAGTGTGGAGGATTTGGCGAGTGGAGAGGACAGCCGTTCACGTTTGGAGACGGGTGATTTGCAGTTGCGTGACAATCTTATGTGGAATTTTGGAGCAGGCACAACATTGGAAGAAATCGTTCCCGATGAATTTGTGCGGAGCTCTCCAAACTTTTCAGGGAATGAAATTGCGGATCCTCTTTTAGGCGGAATAGGTAGGACAGGCGATCAGCAACTCGATCCTCGTCCTGGTGCAAGTGGCCCCGCAGGCAGCGCATCGAATTTGCCACCGAATGACGGCTTTTTTACCCAGGCCAACTACAAAGGTGCGTTTGCACCAACCGGGCCTATCTGGACGGAAGACTGGACCGCACTGGATCAGGATCTCATCACAAATATCCAGGAGATGCGGAACCAGGGTCCCGAAGTACCGCGGGGATTCATTGTGACGCAGAATTATCCAAATCCGTTTAATCCTGGTACGAGCATCAACTTTTCGGTGCCCAGCACACAACATGTGACGCTATCTGTCTACAATGTAATGGGACAGAAAATCGCCACGCTTGTTGATGGTGTTCGGGCCGCCGGCAGTTACACTGTTACATGGGATGCTTCTGACTTAGCGTCCGGAGTGTACGTCTATCGCCTCGAATCAGGGGCTACGGTTCTGACAAACAAGATGACGCTGCTCAAATAGCTAACGCTTTAACCCACCCCTGTAACGGCCAGGTACAGGCCCAGAGAGCTTGTGCCTGGTTTTTTATTTTAGACGCTATTGATCGAAAATTACAAAAAAGTAAATTTTTTTTAAGGATTTTGTCACAGGAAAATTGTACCTTAATGTTACAACGTTCCATTTAATTTATTTATTGGCTTGAGGGTAAAACTATGAAAACCATATATCTGTTGAGACACGCAAAAGCGGTTGCAAGAGACGGGGGAACGCGTGATTTCGACCGCAGTTTGGTGAAAAAGGGTAAAAATGATGTAAAAGACATGGCGAGGAGATTTAAGAGTGCGGTATCGCCTCCGGCTTTGATCGTTTCGAGTCCGGCCAGCCGCGCCGTTGAATCTGCAAAACTTTTTGCCGAAGAGATTGGGATGAAGAAAAAGGCCATCGTTGAGGACGAGAAGATTTATGAACAGGGCGTAGCGGCTTTGTTAAATCTAATAAAGGAAGTAGACGAGCAATTTCATTCGATGATGCTGGTTGGACATAATCCTTCCTTCAATCAACTTGCGGGTTCCCTGACGAAAGACTTCAAAGAGAGTATCCCAAAATGTGGAATTGTCGGGATCGATTTTGACATTACTCATTGGAAGGACGTCAAGAAAGGGCAGGGGGTGTTAAGCTATTTCGACCATCCAAAGAAGAAAAAAGCGGATTCCAATTCTTACAAGCAGTTTCGTAAGAAGTTAGAGACAAAACTCTCTGACTCAATAGCAGGCACCTTGGCAGCGGTGAACAATGATATTGCCAGCAAAGTAACCCCGCGTGTTCAAAAAGCAAGTGCAAAAATAGCCAAGCAATTTGTAAAACAGTTAAAATATGATTATGATAGTATGAATCTCGTTGCCAAAGAGCTCGAATCTCCGAATACGAACAAAACCTCCGATGCAAAACAGGGTAAAGGCAAGAGAGGCGCATCAAGCACCAAATCGAAAAAGCAGCAAACTAACACCGGTCAAGCGCCAAAATCAAAAGCGCGGAGAACGACTGCCAAGAAAAAATAGGTCAATTCAGCCGGAGGGTGGAAATGAAATTTGCGGCGATCGACATCGGTTCTAATGCTGTGAGGTTGCTTTTTAAACAAGTGTTTGAAGATGGTGACGGTCTGATTTTCAAAAAAGACGCGTTGTTTCGTGTTCCGATTAGACTCGGCGAAGATGTGTTTTCAAAACAGGAGGTGTCTGCCGACAAGGCCAAGAGGTTGGTCGAAGTGATGACGGCGTTCAAACATCTCATCGCAGCTTATCAACCCACCGATTACATGGCCTGTGCCACCTCCGCCATGCGCGAAGCAAGCAACGGCTCGCAACTCGTGGATGAAATTAGAAAACGCACCGATATTAATCTGGAAATCGTGGATGGAAAACGGGAAGCCGAGATCATCTACTGCAACCGCATCGCCGACATGTTGAGCAAGAAAAAATCCTATTTGTATATCGACGTGGGCGGCGGCAGTACGGAGATTACTTTAATCGCGAAAAATGACATCGTCACTTCGCATTCTTTCAACCTGGGCACGGTACGAATTCTCAATCATCTCGTTTCCAAATCGGAATGGCAAGAGCTGAAGCAGTGGCTTAAACAGCATACGAAGGATTATCAACCGCTTGCGGGCATTGGCTCAGGCGGCAACATCAACAAAATGTTTGATCTGTCCCGCAAGAAACGGGGCAAGCCGCTGACTTATAAGAAGATCAAAAAGATTCACAATTACGTCAATTCTTATTCATTTGAAGACCGCATTAAGGTTCTGAGGTTGAAACCCGATCGCGCTGATGTCATCATTCCGGCTTCGAAAATCTTTGTCTCGGTCATGAAATGGGCCAAGATTAAGAGAATCTACGTGCCACAAATCGGCCTTTCCGACGGCATTATCCATGTTTTGTACGATAGATACAAGCAAGGAAATTCGAAGAACGAAGTCTCCGTTGCCGCAAACTGACTTTGTGCGCGGATTCACGGACGTGTTTTAGCTAATGTAGACGCTACCGAAAAACCTCAGAATGACGACATAATCATTTTCTTAACTCTATCCAGACTGGAACCAAATAGCTAAACATAAAGAATGACAAAATGATTAAGTCAAAATAAGTGTCTGGGTTTGTAAGAACTTAGCAATTTGAATGACTCTGTCATTTCGAACGTAGCGAGAAATCGTTTTGAAAAGTTCACTTGAATTTGTTTTTAATGATTTTGCTCATAATTATTTTTGCCTTATGAATTTCCGTATTTACACTGGAATCAAACAGGCTTAATGACTTAAATTCCCAAACTTATTGAAGAATCATAACAAACATCTTTCGTGGAAGGAAATAAGACATTCAAATTACCGGAGTCTCTTGACCGTCAAACTCTGATGAGTGCCATCTCCGAACGCTACTCGACGACGCAGGAATCTCCTCAAAACAAAAAACAGACCTTCTTTGACACGTTCGATTGGCGCTTGTACAACGAAGGACTCATCCTTGTAAAAGAAGCGAATTCTTACCACCTCAGCACTCTCAAACAAGATCGCACGCTTGCAACATCAAACTGGAAATCAAAGACGCAGCCTAAATTCTGGTGGGACCTTCCCGACGGATTTTTGAGGAGTAAGTTGCAGTCCTATTTAAGTGTCCGGGCGCTGTTGCCTCTTGCAAACGTTAAAAATCAAGCCCAGACCCTTCGGGTTTTAAACGAGGATCAGAAAACCGTGTTGCGAGTCCACCTGGAAAAGATGGAGTTGATGAACGGGCGGCAAACGTCACGCTCGCTCAACTGCCTGAGATTGCAGCCGGTCAGAGGATACGATGATGAGTTTCATAGCTTCGATCAGTTTCTGCAGGAATTAGGTGTAAATCAGGAAGCCAGGGAAACGTTGTTGATTGCGTTGCAAGCCGTTGGTAAAGAACCCGGCGAGTATTCCTCGAAATTGAACATCCAGCTCACCCCGGAGATGACCGGACGGGCCGCCGCACAAAGAATTCTGAATTTCTTGTTGAACGTCATCAAACAAAATGAATGGGGAATCCAAGCCGATATTGACACCGAGTTTTTGCATGATTTCAGGGTCGCCATCCGCAGAACGCGCTCTGCGTTGAGCCAAATCAAAGGCGTGTACCCGAAGGACGTGACAAAACGCTTTCGGCAGGATTTCAAAAGCCTTGGAAAATTGACGAATCGACTGCGCGATCTCGATGTGCATCTTCTCAAAAAGAGTGAATACCAGGACATGCTTCCGGAAAGTCTGCGTCCGGGTCTGGAGCCAATTTTTCAGAACTTGCAGGAAGAACGGAAGCGCGAACATCGGAAATTTGTGCGGGCCATCAATGCTGAATCATATAAAAAAACCCTTCGGTCCTGGGAGGGCTTTTTAAATGCCGAACAAGGATCCGACTTAGCGGAATCAAAAAACTCGCAAACACCGGCAATCGATTTAGCCCGAAAATTCATTCGAAAAGAATATGGCAAGGTCATGAGCCAGGGGCAAGCCATCACCGATGACTCGCCGGATCCGGAATTGCACAGCTTACGCATCCAGTGTAAGAAGTTACGCTATCTCATGGAATTCTTTTCGTCACTGTTTCCCGAAAAGGAAATCGCACGTCTCATCAAACAGTTGAAAAAACTCCAGGATAACCTGGGCGATTACAACGACTTGTATGTGCAACAGGAAAGCTTGAAAGAATTCCTGGGAAAGGTGGATGTCAAGAGCGCGGATTACGCTCATGTGAACGCGGCAATCGGCGGCTTGATTGCCATCCTTTATCAAAAACAGCAGCAGGTGCGGCGAGCTTTCTCACAGACGTTTAGCGCCTTTAGTAAGAAGAAAAATAACGACTCATTTCAAAAGCTCTTTGGGTGACTGCCGGGCCGACGAATTGTGAAGATCGTTGCATTATACAGCATCAAAGGCGGGGTCGGCAAGACGGCCGCTTCCGTCAACCTGGCCTATTTGTCGGCGCAGGACGGAAATCAAACCATCTTGTGCGACATGGATCCTCAGGGTTCGGCGTCGTTCTATTTCCGGATTCGCGCTTCAAAGAAATTCAGCTCAAAGAAATTACTCAAAGGTGGCGGGAATATCGACAAAAACATCAAAGGTACAGATTATGAAAACCTGGATTTGCTGCCTTCGAAGCTTTCGTTTCGCAATCTGAATCTCCACCTGGAGGCACGCAAACGATCGAAGAAGAGACTGAGAGACGTCCTCGAACCGCTCGATGCTGAATACGAATACATGTTCCTGGATTGTCCGCCAAACATCACGCTGGCATCGGAAAATGTTTTCCACGCCGCCGATGCGGTTCTCGTGCCCCTGATTCCGACAACACTTTCGGTGCTGACTTACGAAAAATTGCTCAAGTTTTTTGGCAAACAACAGTTGGACGAATCCCGGATTTACGGATTTTTTTCAATGGTGGAGAAACGCAAAAAAATGCATCAGGAGATCATGGAAAGGATGTCAGAAGAGAATCGTTTTCTTCAGGCTATCATCCCCTACAGGTCGGATGTGGAGAAAATGGGCATTTATCGCAAACCCGTGCTGCGTTTCAAACCCGGATCGAGTGCAAGCAAGTCTTATGAACAGTTGTGGCAGGAAGTCAAACAGGTGATGAATTCGGCCTGACTTCGGAGCAGAAAGAAATGAAGCCACTAATTCACACAGCGCAGCGGAGCTTTAACCAAAATACATTTAAATTAGCCACGGATTCACACTGATGCACACGGATAAATGTGATGAGGGTGGGAAGCCGCTCACAATGCGAATTAACATGAATACCTGTTTTTTAATTTTGGTGTCTTTCGGGCTTTTGAATTGGTCAATTAATTGAAGTGCAAAACCAGTTCAACAAAAACTTTCCTAAAAAAACATAATTTTATAG
>JAABYK010000348.1:6604-12406 GCA_011775825.1 Candidatus Zhuqueibacterota bacterium
TTAAAAGAAAAGGTGCTTAGATTTGTCTCCAGAGATTGAACGAAAATTCTTTGTAAGGAACGCACCTACAGATTTGCATAACTATCCGCATCAGGAAATCTCACAAGGATACATCGCCGTCAGCGACGAAGGTCTCGAAGTGCGATTGCGAAACAAAGGAGGCAAGTTTACTCAGGCGGTTAAAAGCGGCGGCGGTCTCAAACGTTTGGAAGTTGAGATCGAATTGAGCCGCATGCAATTTGAGAAACTCTGGCCATTGACCGAGGGCAAGCGTGTGCAAAAAGTGAGATACGAAATTTACCATCGAGGTTGGACCCTTGAATTGGATGTTTACGGAGGCAAGCTCAGCGACTTGATCGTTGCCGAAGTCGAGTTCGATAATGAAGAACAGAGCCGGGCATTTGAACTGCCCGATTGGTTGGGGCAGGAAATCACCCACGACGAGAGATACAAAAACAAAAATTTGGCTGCTTACGGACTTCCTGAGATGTAGGCCACATTGCATTATTAGGGGCGGAATTAAGGTAAATGTTGGTTTGAGTGGGTAAGCAATTAGTAAAAATTAGTAAAAAAAAGAATAGACCCGGATTTACCCAGCAAGGCGAAGGCCGCAAATTCACAGCCACGGATTGACACGGATAAAACACGGATTAAGTCGTTAATAAATTTTAATTTAATTATGCATACGGCATGGATATCACACAATTCAAAATTACCCAGATTCAGTCTTTCTGAAATTGAGGCTGTTCAATCGGTGTTCATCAGTGTGATTCAGTGGCTAAAGTATTCTTAGGAGTTTTTACGCACTCTGATCGACATAGAGCCTGAATTTATGCAAGAAAACACAGGAAATAGGAGTTTGATTTACGATCAATCTGCCGTCATTCCGTTTCGGTTTGTGGAAAACAATGTGAAGGTGATGCTGATCACCACCCGACGCAGCAGACGCTGGATCATTCCGAAAGGGTTGATCGAGGATGATATGACGGCTGCCGATTCCGCTGAAATGGAGGCATTTGAAGAGGCAGGCATTCGCGGACACGTCTATCCCGAACTCATCGGGGAATATGAATATCAAAAGTGGGGCGGCATCTGTCAGGTCAAAGTGTTTCTGATGAAGGTTGCAACCGTCCTGGAGGAATGGCCCGAATCATTTCGAACACGCAAATGGATGACCGCGGAGGAAGCTGAACATCTGGTTCGCGAAGCAAAGCTCAAAAAGATGTTTCAACAGCTTGATTCAAGCATCCGAAGAGTGCAAAAGTCTTAGCTCATAACCCGAGTAGAAATCATGAAAGCGACTGAAGAACTTCAATCCATTTCGATAGATTCGCCCGAGGCTTATTTAAACCGGGAACTCAGTTGGCTGAAGTTTGCCCGAAGAGTGCTCGACCTCGTTGAGGATCCGGAGGTACCCTGGTTGGAACGCATTAAGTTCGCCGGGATTGTGGGCATGCTGCATGACGAATTTTTCATGAAGCGCATGAGCGGCTTGAAGCGCATGATACGGCAAGGCAGGAACAAGATTTCCATCGATGGGCAAACCCCTATTGAAGAAATGCGGGGGTGTCGGCAAGAGGTTCTAAAGCAATCGAAGGCATTATCTCAAGTGCTGCGCGAAGAAATCTGCCCGACTTTGAAAAAGGTCGGAACCCCTATTTTAAACTATGACGACCTCAGCAAAAAGCAGAAGAAGCATTTGCGGGAGTACTTTCGGTCGTCGGTTCAGCCTATTCTGAGGCCGCTGGCGGTCGATGCCGAACATCCCTTTCCTTTTATCAGCAATCAGGGACTGAACCTGGCCGTTCAAATCCCGGTAAAGAAAAATCGCAAACGTTTTGTGCGAATTAAAGTTCCGAGCAATCGACCTCGTTGGGTTCCCTTGCCGGACGAAGCGGGCTTTGTGCCGTTGGAGCAAGTGATAGCGGCCAACCTGCAGGACTTGTTTCCCGGATCGGATGAGATCGAAACCTGCTATTTTCGGGTAACGCGTGGAGCCGAAAGTGAGAACGAGGACGACCTCGACCTGAAGTATGATTACTCAGAAGTTGATTTCGTTCCGGGGAACATCATTCATCAGGTGACTGACGAACTGAAAGCGCGCCGATTTGCCGGGGTGGTGCGACTCCAGGTTAATCCGGAAATGCCAGAGAGAATACGCAAATGGCTTGCGACGCAACTCGAAATCGGAGACGAAGACATTTACGACGCCGACGCCTTTCTGGCTTTGAGCGATCTCATGGATTTCAGACCCACAGACTTTGACGACCTCCGCTACCCTCACCACGAGCTGTTGACCCATCCTCGGCTGCAAGACCTGAATCCGGACAATCCGTCTGCAATTTTCAGGCGGATTGCCAAGGGTGACATTCTTCTGCACCATCCGTACCATTGTTTTGAAACATCAGTACTGCAATTCCTGCGCGCCGCTGCCTTCGATCCCGATGTGCTTGCCATTAAGTTAACCATCTATCGCACCAGCAGCGACTCGCCAATTGTTCGAGTGCTGACGGAGGCCGCGCGACAGGGGAAACAGGTGGCCGTACTCGTTGAAGTGACAGCGCGGTTCGACGAAGCTCCAAATATTGCCTGGGGAAAACTCCTGGAAAAAGAAGGCGTGCATGTCTCTTATGGAGTGGAGAAGTTGAAAACACATGTTAAGTTGGCGCTGGTCGTGCGGGAGGAGCAAGGCAAAGTCCAGCGCTATGTGCATGTGGGAACCGGTAATTACCACACGGGTACAGCGCGTATCTACGAGGATTTGGGTATGCTCACCTGTGATTCGGATCTCTGTGAGGAAGTTGCGGCCATATTCAATGAACTCACGGGGGCCACGCCGTTCGAAAAATATCGCAGGCTCATTGTGGCGCCTGAGAATATGCGTACACGGTTCACACAAATGATTCAGCGGGAAGCAGACCACGCACAGGCAGGAAGACCGTGCGGCATTCATGCCAAAATGAACCAGTTGCAAGACTCGGAGATCATTCGGGAGTTGTATCTGGCCAGCCAAGCTGGTGTGCCGATCACACTGAATGTGCGCGGCCTTTGCTGTTTACGTCCGGGCGTGCCCGGTTTATCGGAGAACATCCGAGTTTACAGCCCGGTCGGACGGTTTTTGGAGCACAGCCGTATTTACAGTTTCATCAACGGCGGCGAGCCGGAATATTTTTTCGGTTCGGCCGATTGGATGAAGCGCAACCTGAATCGACGCGTGGAAACGCTGGCCCCGGTCAAGGATCCGCAAATCAAACAGGAACTGAAAACCATTCTCGAAATGTACGACCTGGATAACCACTCCGTTTGGGACTGTTTACCGGACGGGAGTTACAAACGCCGTCGACCTGCAGAAGGAGAGGAACGCCGTTCTGCACAGGAAATGTTCATCCGTATGTGCAGTCATGAGCAGCTTATAGCGGTTTAGCGGTTCACTGGCGCTGCCCGTCGGAAATCACACCCTTTCGGCAGCGTCCGGGCGAAGCCGCTTGTTATGCGTCGACAGGTTCGCCAAACCTTACTTATACGATTCTATTAGAAGGATGGCTCTGAACTACAGCTTATCATGACTGTCAGATCTTCACTTTAGAGCACCTCCGCCACCGCAAGCCGGCTGACCAAATGACTCACAACTCCCTCCCAAAAACCTCTGTTTGACTCCAAAAAACATTGATTGAAAATCCAAGCTTGTCCCGCCGAATGGTTGGGATACATACTCAAAGATCAACTGTGAAACTGAAAATTAACTCTGAGTTTACCACAAAACCAGCTAAAAGCCCAGGGCGTTCGGTTCAGTCGGCTGGACACAATGTTAGGTTAAGTGTCAAACGTGAATCTCAAACTGTACCGAGAACCTTTCCAAGTACGGCTCTAACTTTGTGCCTTTAAAGCCTCTTAGAGATATTGTCGAGTCCTTTTACGAGTACAGTTTCTGTGCCGTACTCTTTGTACTGATCATTAATGATGATACTCTTATCTACTTAGTGGTATATGTTACCCAACGGATGAGAAGCGCACTTTTCGGCCAATGAGGCAAGTCGCCAGGTGCTGCAATACCATACTTTTCAATTCTCAGCTTACAAAGATTCTGTATATTGGTCTGTATCAAAATGACAGTTTCATCCACTAGTTGATTAGCTTGGTTAGCGCTTCCATTCAGTCGCGTCACATTGTAATCGGCTGTCAAAAGGTCTTTCTCGGATACTTGCTCAAAGTCAACCTTGCCGAGGTAACTGAACCGAGCCCCGTTCCAGGCGTTGAGGTAGCGCAAAATTTCATTCTGGTGTTCCCAAAAGATGTCAGCGTCTGGTGATGAGCCACCCTGTTGCCCGGTGTCGAGGTCAAAAGTGTACGAGCCCTTGAGAATTTCCTGCCCCGACGACAAAGTTCGGAGACGTGGTAATTCGGGTGCCACTTGAGATTTGGTGTCAATGTCAGACGATTCCTCGAAACCCTTGTACTCAAATTTTTTCACGTACTTTTTATCCGCTTCGGCGACACGAATGGTCATGCCCCAACGGGCGGGATCGTAGGGCGGCGGTGAGTTCCATGTGTACGGCGAGTGCGAATCGTCCGTCACGAAGTACGCCAGGTAACTGCCTTTGTCCAATTGCACGACGTCATCGAACATGCGATTTTTCTGGCTGCCGCCGGCGTGCTCGGTGTCGCGGTAGCGCATCTCCCAAACTTTTTTCCGAGTCTTCGCTTCGACGATCCAGCCATAATCGAACATCTCGCCGTCTCTTCCCTCGCCGATGGCGTAGATTTGCAAATTCATCGGCTTTTTCAAGGTGAAGCCTTGGGAGCGAAATTCATCATCGCGAAGCTTAGTGAAGGTAACAATCGTGTTCTTTTCCTCGAGTCCCTTTTTCTGAACTTGCCCCCCTGNNTAAATCTTTGCCCAGATCGGAATCTTTCTTCTTTTTATCGATGAAAAAGAACTCTCCCTCATTGTCCTGCAGGTGCGACATCTGAGGAGACATTTTGATACTTTTGATATTCGAAGACTCAATATCAATCCGTTTTTCGATATAGTCTACTAATTCTTTCAAAGACACGATACCATCTCTGCCAAAATCAGCATTCTCCGTATCAGCCTTACCTGAAGCACCCTTTATAAATGCGTCGGTAAACAAACTCCCACCCCACTTGTTCAAACTTGCTACAGACTCTTCATCGGCTGAACCGGCCGTGATGAGATGATGGGCATATTGAGAGAGACGTTCTAATCGTTCATTTTTCGGAGGTGACTTTAGTTGGTGACCAGCCAAGCCACTAAAACATGCATCTAATACGAACAATACATGTCGTTTCGGCTTCAAAAGACTATCCCAGTCATCTATCAATTTCATACTGATCATCTTTCCATATTCGGTTTTACCCGCATCAGACAAAACCAGATAACCCAATTGATTTTTTTCTATGACGCGTTGAACCCCGTGACCTGAAAAATAAAATAAAAAGCGGTCATTCTTTCCTAAAAGCTTAGGGAATGTTTCTTCCATTAATCTAATAATGCGATCTCTGGTTGCGGCGGCATTGGTCAATAAATAAACTTGGTCAAACCCGGCATCGTTTAATAAGAAATCTTTAACTCGTACAGCATCGTGATAGGGCGCTTCCAACTTGGAGAAGCCCGCACTGTAATCACTAATCCCAATGACGAGGGCGTAACTTTTTTTAATCTGGCTGAAATCAAATACCCACTTCAAAAATATGCCAACACTAGGTTCCTTCGGCCTAGTGTAGAACTCATCAATATCCTGAGCGAAAGGGGCTGATGCGGCAAATACAGTTAAAATTATG
>JAABYK010000563.1 GCA_011775825.1 Candidatus Zhuqueibacterota bacterium
CGAAAGCAGCGAGATCGCTGAAGCCAAATTCTGGTACGGACTACCCAGATTCTTGTACCTCCTCTTCAAGATATACTTGCTTGCGGTGTTGGTCAAAATACCCATCGTGCTAGTCTACAATTTCGCCAGTTTGTCTCGGAAACTGAAATTCTCCAGTCTGTTTCAATCCACCTTCCCGCAACTCATCCAGTTAGCCATGTTGGGGTTGATTTTTTACTTTTTTATCGCCGGTTGGCAAGCAGAAAAAATGCGCAAGGCCATCGTAAATCAAATGGATCAGATCATCACGAAAGAAGCTACGGATTCCATCGAAACCTATGAGGTTACAGATGACGATTCAGAAGCTGTTTTGCGCACCGAGGATTATGAACCCGTTGAACTCTCGGACGATCTGCCGGAACAGGGCATCCTGGCGTTGAACAAGAGACGTTCTATTTTTAATTTCGGCTCAGATGAAGTGGCATATTTTCTGTTCTTCAAATCATCGGAGGCGGGCGAAGATGTAATCCATTTTGCCCGAATAGAACCCAATCTGTTACATTTGATTTCGCAAAGTACCTCTATTCTTGCTGGCAGTCGATTGCTGGCTTATCCCTATCAACCTCCCATCTGGGAATCGTATCTTTATCGATTCGGTTTCTGGAAGCAGGAAAATCGGTTTCGGATATTTCCATTTGCCTTGCGACCTCAAACGACATCGAATGTGATCTCCGTCCCTTTCGAGCGGCCCGACGACTCGGGTTTGCTGTCGAGAGCGAATGACTTTTTGATGAACCCGTTTCGGATTACGATTGGCCGAGTCATCGCACCCATGATGAATGACAAGTTGGGTTCGGCCGGATTTTTCGCATTTGAAATTTTGCTCATTCCGGCCCTTTCTTTTTTCAGCGTGACATTTGCAGGCTACTTGTTGTTTTTGGCGTTCATTTACCTGCTCATAAATCTGGTCGTCATTCGACGCATGTCGAAATTCGGGTCCGAGATAAATCAGATGATCGTGCAAAAATTCAATCAGTTGAAGAACGGCATTCGGGAAATTTCCACCGGCAACCTCGACTACAAGGTTCGGATCGAAGGCGAAGATGAGTTTGTGGAGCTGGCGCATCATTTTAATGAGATGGGCGACCGCTTGAAAAGCTCCATTGCAGAGGCCCGCGACAAAGAACGCCTGCAGCAGGAATTGACCATCGCCCGCAACGTTCAACTCGGCATGCTGCCGCGCACCTTGCCACACATACCCGGATACCAGCTCCGGGCCATGCTCAAAACCGCCAATGAAGTCGGTGGGGATTTTTACGATGTGCTGAAATTAAATAAAAACAAGTATCTGTTTACTATTGGTGATGTGTCCGGAAAGAGTACCTCCGCGGCGTTTTATATGGCGCAATGCATCAGCCTGATTCGCTATTCCCAGCAGTTCACGAATGATCCACGTGAGATTGTCCTGCGCTTGAATAAGTACTTCTCAGATCCTTTAGTTGACCGTCAGATTTTTGTCACGGCGATTGTGGGAATTTTGGACATCCGCAGCCACACCATTCGATTCGTGCGTGCCGGTCACAATTTGCCCATTCTGGTTCCCGGTAAGAAATGGGCAAAAATCGAACAACTGCAGAGCAAAGGCCTGGGTCTTGGTTTGGAAAGAGTCGGCAAGCTGTTTGAGGAAAACGTCGAAGAAACACCGTTAGAACTGGCGGCAAACGATATGCTCGTCTTCTACACCGATGGCTTGGTTGAAGCTTCACGAGACGCTTTGGACAATGAGGGACGACCGGAAGATGAGAAAGAGTTTTACGGTGAAGAGCGGCTGCTGGATATGCTGGATAATTTGCGTGGGAAGCGTGCATCGGAGGTTCATCAGTCACTCACTGAAGACATCCAATCTTTCTATGGAGCTCGCTCACCGGTGGATGATTACACATTGCTCGTCATCCAGAAATCTGATGAGCCGAGCGACTAAAGGTGGGTTATGTATTAATCGACTTGTGAGAACGAATACCCGGCATCTTTGATATACTCATCAAAGAAGCGGGCTTTCGCATCCTCCTCCTCGAACAACTTGTAGATGTACTCAGGTACGCCGTAATATTGAAAGACCTTACCATTCTTTAATTCAACTTCGAATGTCCAGGTATCCGAATCGTATCCTGCTGAGACCAGTTTGTGCGATTTCAGCGGCTGTCGTTCAATCTTGGTTTCCAGAATTGCGGATGCCATCCCCGATTGCCTCCATTGGTTTGGTCATGAAAATCTTACGTTTAAGTATTTACTTACCTAAAGTTCGAGAAATTGCAGAAAGTTTTGTATTCTGTGAGTGACAATTTTGCAAAGGGTTGGGACACAGGATTAACTACAGAGGGTAAAAAAGAGGACCTTTTAGACGTGTGATGTGATTCAGTGGAGGTTGGACAAAAAGGAATATACCTGAATATGGATTCATGAATCTCGCGTTGAACCTCTTCAAGAGTCATGGCAGCTTTTCAATCATTTGTCGTAGACGTTCCCGATCGCTTGTTGCAGCTTCCCACTCCCAATAGTCTTTCTCTACTTGGAACGAGTGCTTCTGTGGAATTTCCCCCTTTTCCCAAGCCTTTTTGAATTTCTTAAAGTCCATTTTGTAGCGATGTTCAAAATACTGAATGATTTCTTCTGCTTCCTTAAGCTTGAGACGAACGAGGTCTTTTGTAGCCAGATGAAGTGCCACGCCGAAGCGTTCTTCACCTGTTAAATCGGAGAGAAACTTATGAAGAGGTTTTGAAACGCTGGATTCAATCATCGTAGTCAAATGTAAAGAAATCAAATACGATTGTCAATTGGAAATTGTTTTTGCTTTCTCACAAATTCATCGTAGACGATCGCAGAAGAAACCAAACTGGAGTTCATGTTCTTATCCGGGGAGATCTTGACATCGATGATATCATCCACTGAAAACAAGTCAGGGGATTTTTGACGAACTTGTTCGACATCTGGCTTTTGTGGAGCAGTCCGTCCGTTTTGACGCCGATATCCACAAATGCGCCAAAATCCACCACGTTGCGCACGGAAGCGCGCCGAATTTCATGATCAATCCTTCAGAAAGAAATCGTCTTCGAGTGGGAGATTGAATTTTGCTTCCACAACATCGCTCTCGATGAATTTTCGGCCGTTTGCGCGCACCAGAGTATGAAACGGTATTTTGATGCCGTCGACGGTGCGGTAATCGGAGTATTTCTCTTCCAGGGTGACCAACCCCACTTCGGGCGCTCCCTGATACACCTTTTTTGTAACCAGAAACGTTGCCGTATCGATGTACAGTCTGAAGAAATCGGCGCTTTGATTCTTTATTTGTAAAATGTGACTCGATTGGCCCCCGATGGTCTCTTTATCGAGATACTCGACCTGCAGAGAATCGCTAGCGGTCATTCTGAAAATGTTGATGGTTTCTCGGAACAACCCTCTCCGCATTTCTCGTTTTTCGGCTTCCGAGAGGTCGCTTATGTTGTTACCCACTTGTTTCCAGCTCTGGTCGCTGTTCAAAACCTGGACCCTTTTCCCCTGTTTCAAAGCCATGGTCTGTTTGGTTTTATCCGGTAACTGAATGACCTCCGTCACCGTCAACGGAGTTTGGCCCTGAGATTGAAAGATCACACTGTTTGTTTTGATTCTGAAATTATCAATTTGCTTAAAGGTTTCCAACCCACCCGCAGCCGCCACGGCTTTCAACAGAATTTCCCGACCTTTTCCCACATTCGAGTTCTTTTCTGAGATCTCCTGCATAGTTGAGACGGCCGGATTGCTGCAAAATAAACATAGCATCGCCAAAGCTGCGATTTGTAATAACTTCATGGGGTTCACTCCTGATATTTGTAGCTGAACGAAAACTCGCTTGTAAACGTCATTCCGTCCCGAAGCTTCGGGACGGAATCTCCAGGAATTAGGCAGGAGATCCCCGAATACAGATCTCGGGAATGACACAACAGCCCCGTTTTTGTACAGCTATTCACATTTACAACTTGTTTTCCAGATTCCATTGAATCAAGGCTTCGTCATAGGCGTTGATCAGGTCTCGGTAACTGAGATAGCCTTTCAGTTCATTGGGGTTTTCCCGATCAACGACCGGCAGCGTGGAATATTTCGTTTTCAGAAATTTCACCAGCGCTTCGTGGAGATTCTCGTTGGGACTCACGGACTCGAGCTGCGTTTTGATATCCTCGGCAACGATGACTTCCCCAAGCCCTTCGTCGCCAATGACGGCTCGCAATGTACCCATGGAAAGCAAGCCGGTGATTTCCCCTTTGCTATTGACCACCGGAAAGCAATCCTCCTCTCTATCGGCAAAAAGCGGCAAAATACGCTGTACGGGAAGATTGTTGGGAATTTTCGGTAGTTTGGAATTGGGCTTGTAGGCTGCTTTCACCGGGATGTCCTTCAAAATATCGACGATCAGATCGCCTCGGTGTGCCGGAGACTCGGCGTGATTTTTCAACTGCTGACTGTAGATGCTCCATTTTCGAGCCACGAAATAGGCGATGGTTGCGGTAAAGATGAGTGGCACCAACAAGCCGTAACTCCCGGTCATTTCCGTGATCATAATGGTCAGCGAAACCGGAACGTTGGCGGTTCCGGCAAAGAATGCCGCCATGCCCACCAGAACAAACGTTGTCGGCTCCGTAATGACATTTGGAAAAAAACTTTGGGCAATGCCGCCGAAGGCGCCGCCTAACATGGCTCCCATAAACAAAGAGGGGGCGAAAATACCGCCGCTGCCGCCCGAGCTAATGGTAAACGATGTGGCCAACACTTTAATGAAAGCGGCCGCCAGCATGAGTTTGATGGCGAGCTTGCCGTCGATGGCCAGTTGGATCCAGCCATAACCCGAACCCAAAATATACGGGAAGAAAAAACCGATAATCCCAACCAGCAGCCCGCCGATGGCAGGTTTAACATGCCTGGGAATATTCATGGGTGCAAACACCTTTTCCTGGATGCCATAAAATATCTTGACATAAAAAATTCCCAGCAGCGCGCAAAGCAACCCGAATAGACCGTAAAAAATCAACTCCACCGGTCTTTGGAAAACGTAGTCGCCAGTAGTAAAAATGGTGTGCCAGCCGAATAATGAGGCGAAGACCGAGTAGCCGATGATGGAGGAGGTGATGGCCGGAACCAAACCTTCCATCTCCAGATCGTCTTTGTAAAGCGCTTCGACGGCGAAAATAGCCCCGCCGATGGGCGAACGAAAGATGCTGCCGATGCCTGCTGCCATCCCGGAGATCAACATGAT
>JAABYK010000343.1:0-1223 GCA_011775825.1 Candidatus Zhuqueibacterota bacterium
TGCCCCTGGGGGATTTTTATCCCGAACTGGAAAACTGCCTGCTTCTGTGTGCCACGGAAATGAATTCCCCGGAAAGTCTGGACCGCTTCGCCGATCAACTGGCTTCCTTGTAATCCGCCGAAAAAACTGAAAACTTTCGGGAAATAGCCGGTTTTTTAATGAACCGGGGAGAGTTTTAGATTATTATTTGAACAATTGACCACGTTCCAGTGGTTTTCTATCCGGGTCATTCACGACCTTAACCATGTCTTCAGGAGGAAAACACGCATGGCCACCAAAAAGTCCAGCAACAGCAAACCGCCCACCAAATCAGAAATTCTGAATCATATTGCTTCAGAAACGGGTTTGTCGCGCAAGCAAGTCGCGTCCGTATTCGAATCACTTGGGGGAATGATCGGCAAGTCGCTTTCATCGCGCGGTCCCGGCTTGTTCAACGTCGTGGGATTGATGAAAGTTAAAGTCGTCAAAAAGCCGGCCACCAAGGAAAGAAAAGGGATCAATCCTTTCACCGGAGAAGAAACGGTATTCAAGGCCAAGCCCGCCCGCAAGGTGGTCAAGGTTCAGCCTCTGAAAGCACTCAAGGACATGGTGTAAACAGTTCGTGCGCACGAATTATCAAGAGTCAAAAACAACAAGCTCAGGATTCTCTTGCGCCCTGAGCTTGTTTTGTTTTTCTTCGACGGAAGCGATGTCGACCGATTTATCCGCTGCGCTGCGCCGCTTCCTCGCTCCACTCGGTGAGGTATCGCTTGAGAGTGCTCCGGTATTGAAACTCCAGATCTTCCCGCTGGATTTTCTGTTCAAGTTTCTTCAGCATCTTTAAAGCTTCCCCGGGCCGTTCCAATTCCTTCCACAGCAACTGGGCCAGGAGAAATTGTGCCTCGGTTTCCTGGGGATACTCATCGATGATCTGCCAGTAGCTCTTTTCCGCCATGGCAAATTTAAAGGCCAATTTATATCCATTCGCCTGGCGGTACATTCTTTTCAGGGTCGTCGGATCATCTAACTTTATAGATCCTAGAAACAGTCCGGCCGCCAGATTTCCAATTCCCTTTATCAGGCGGCTTAAAAGAAAAGCCATAGCTACCCCCGTCACAGCCATACCCATAAAAATCAGAATCGCCTCTTGGATTCCGATAAACGGAGCGATAAAAAAAGCGATGATCAGCCACGCGCCAACAACGATGGCGGTCACTTGGAAAAAGGGATAATTGTCCTGGGGG
>JAABYK010000343.1:1354-2622 GCA_011775825.1 Candidatus Zhuqueibacterota bacterium
GTCCTTCGGCGGAGTAAGTGAGGATTTTGGACAGGGTGGGGTGGTAATGAGGCACCGCCGGCAGATCGTGGAGGGCGCCTCTAAAATTCATGATTGCAATGAGTTGGTGATTAAGTTCGTTGGCATCAGGACGGGTGATGTGGCCTCCCAGAAGCTCCCCGGTGGCGGGGGAGCACAACAGTTTCGCCTGCCCGTGAATTTCCCCCATGATCCGCGATATTAAAAAAAATAATGCGGCTGGCTGGTAACGGTCGGAGGAATTCGCTGGAGGGCAAGCGGAGTGCGGAAAATTTATCCTTAGCGATGCGCCTCCTCCTCGCTCCATTCGGCGATGTATTTCTGAAGAGCCTTCCGGTATTTGAAATCCAGATCGTCCCTCCGGATTTTTCGCTCCAGTTCCCGTAAGAGTCTTAAAGCTTCCCCGGGACGCTCCAGTTCCGTCCACAGCAACTGGGCCAGGAGAAATTGCGCTTCGATCGCGTCGGGGTATTCCGCCATGATTTCCCGGTAAACGTTTTCCGCCTGGGAATACCGGCCGGCCATTTGGAGTCCGTGGGCCTGCTTGAACCGTCCCTTCAGAATGGCCTTGTCGTCCTGTTCATGGGAGCCCCTGTGAAACAGGCCGCCCGCCAGGTTTCCGGTTTTTATGATCAGGTGGTTTGCAACAAAGGCGACCGTTAAAGAGAAGACGAGCACCTTAAAAACGAAAGCCAGATTCAAAGACGGAGCCGCAAAGAGACCGATAATCATGCACGCCCCAAAAATGTACAGGGTCAACTGGATAAAATGAGGGCCATCCTGGGGATCTTTCATGAGACACACTCCGGGAATTCAAAAATCCGGCGTTTTTGAACAAACCATATACATATATAAGTGTAAGGCCATTGGGATGAGTTGAAGGTAAAAAAGCGCGAAGAATTAATGTTTTCTGTTCAGGTCATCGACAGACAAAACAAACCCACAGCAAAATTTCGCCGTGGGTTGTCGTTTGCAGATTTTATTTTTGACCGATGAATCCCAGGCTCAAGACGTTTAATATCTCCTTGAATTCCACGGAGAGTCCGAAGATCAGCTTGACCTCATCTTCGCCGTCCTGGAAATCACTATCTACTTCCACAGAAGTGAAAAACTTTTTGGTGGCGTCTTTTTCCTTCAGCCGGATCGGCAGGTAACCGCGAAATTTAACGCGCTTATCTTCGTTGTCCGTAAAGTTTTCACTGACACCCCAGCCGACGTCAAAGAAGGCGCCGTTGTACCGGTCATTGGCT
>JAABYK010000343.1:2749-2887 GCA_011775825.1 Candidatus Zhuqueibacterota bacterium
AATTCAACAAAACCCAGATCGATTAACAGGCCCGCTTCACCTTCAATCGCTCGACGACCCTCTATTTTACTGGGGCCCGTAACCGTTTCATCCCGGTTTTGAACGTTGCGGGAGGTGAGGCCAAACCTCATATAAAAG
>JAABYK010000083.1:0-4430 GCA_011775825.1 Candidatus Zhuqueibacterota bacterium
GCCACGCGACTCGAATCCAATATTCCTCGTTGCCTAAACGGCTGTGCGTCTGCCTCCGCCGTGACAAGCGGAACAGACACCCACAGCTTGAACGTTTCCGGCATCTGCGGATGGCCACGCCGGTTTCTGCTCGGGCCACCCAATCCGCCGGGCCTTCCGCCAATACCGCCGGGAGGGCGACTACCACCATCACCGGGTCTCATCCTGTCTTTGAACTTCTCGCGGTTAAATTCAGCGACTTCGAAGCCCACACCAATCGTTTGTCCCGGCTGGCCGTGAATGGCAAACGGCCGATCCTCGGTCGCTTCAAGTGGAACTTTGACCTCGTACACAAAAGTCTGGTTCGATCTATCCAGCTTCAGCTCAATCCCCTGCAATTCGGATACGAACATCATTTGAGGCTCCTCTTTGTCAGGACCAATAATCTCCAGGCTGACCAGCGATTTCTCGAAATTTTCCTCGAAGCTTTCCAAGTCACGCTCGGGATTTCTACCCCCTCGTATCATCAAGCCCATCTCGAGCATTCCCAGAGGGAACCGAATGCCGAACACCCTATCCTTCCCTCCGTCCGGATCGAACCACAGGGTGAACCCACGAATCATCATCTGCCTCTGCAAATCACGGTTGTTGGTCACCAGACTGAGGTAAAAAAACTCCGAATCGTTGAACGTACCCACGACACATTTTCCACATTTTCCTTTTCGATGTAGTTCATACCCTCCTGCCATTCCTCGTGCACACCGTCGATGGCAATGTCGCGATCGCGCCAGTGGCCCGCAAGCTGGACGGTCTTACTGCCGTAGCCAAAGACAACCAACAGTGTTAAACAGGGCAGTGAAAAGAAACATCGATTCAGTTCGTTTGTCGCCCTCCATTTGAAGCATCGTTGAAAAAGTGTCATCCCGTTTCTTCTGTGATGATAAGTGATTGGTTGCATCTGGAAGTTAGACAAAACAAATGCGGTCTACATTCCCTGAATTTTAACACAAAGTCCATTTATAGGGAATACTCTCAAAAAGTCGTTGATTTTCATTTTATGTTTTCCTAATTGCCTTAATTGTTCTAATTGTTCTAACTTAGCCTAACTTGACGCTGCGAATGCAATAACGATGAACAGAAACCACCTACCTGCAATCGTTTTCGCTGTCCTCTGCCTGGTTTGGGGCTCCACCTGGATNNCTGCTCTATCCATTTGTGAGGCTCAGAGGACTTTCAATACCGAGAGACTGGAAAACCCTGTCCATCATGGTCTATACCGGGCTGTTTGCGGTTTCAGCTTCATACGGGCTGGTGTACTGGGGTGAGCAATATATCTCCGCCGGACTGACGGCTGTTTTATTCAGCGCGTTTCCCATTTTTGTGATTTTGTTCTCCCATTTCGTCATCGCGGACGACCGGCTGTCGGTGACAAAACTACTCGGAGCAATCACCGGGTTCACGGGAGTCGCGGTTATTTTTGCCGACAGTCTCAAGTTTCAGGACGCACGAACGGTTCTCGGGACGGTTGGCGTCGTCCTCGGTGCGGTTTGTGCAGCGGTGTCAAATGTTGTAATTAAGAGAAATTTTAAATCGCTGAACCCGGTGGTTCTGACGCTGGTGCATATGATGTGCGGCTCGTTGGCCTTGTTGGCTGCAGGACTGGTTTTCGAGAATCCGAATGAGTTTAATATCACGTTGAGATCTGTGGGATCGGTCCTGTATCTAGCGGTCATGGGCTCCTGCCTGGCATTTATTTGTTACTACTGGTTGATTAGCCAGGTTCGAGTGACAAAAGCCTCGCTCGTCGTGTTTGTGATTCCGATTGTTGCCCTGTTTCTGGATTGGCTGATACTGGAACAAACGCTGCACTGGCGAGTTATTGCTGGAAGCGGTTTGGTTATCGGCGGGGTGGGTATTGCGAGCCGGTAGCAGTGGTAGTTGGCAGTACCCCTATTCGTACCGCAAGGCATCAATCGGGTTTAGCCCGGCCGCTTTGCGAGCGGGATACAGACCGAAAAACACGCCCACGGCGCCGGAAAAAGCAAAGGATAAAATAACGATGCCGGGATTGATTAAGGTATTGAGTTCGGTAAGTTTGTTCAGGGAAAAGGAAATCCCAAAAGCGAAAAGAATTCCGATGATCCCGCCGCTTAAGCTGAGCACCACGGCTTCAGAGAGGAATTGCATGAGAACATCGCTGCTGCGAGCGCCAACCGACAGACGAATGCCGATTTCCCGGGTTCGTTCGGTAACGGAAACCAGCATGATGTTCATGATACCGATTCCGCCTACCAGGAGTGAGACCGCGGCAATGGAGCCGAGAAGAAGGGTCATCACGCGTGATGTTTCCGAGGCTGCCTCGGTAATTTCTGCCTGGTTCCGAATCGTGAAATCGTCCTCCTCTCCCGGTTCGATGCGATGCGCTTCCCGGAGCAAAACGCGCATTTCTTCGTTGGCCTCATCGATTCGTTCAATCGAAGCTGCACTGGCATTGATGTAGTTGATGTATCGTCCGCCTTTTAAACGGTAGAGCACGGTCGTGGCGGGGGCTATGATCACGTCGTCTTGATCGGTTCCAAAGGCGCTCTGTCCTTTTTCGGAGAGAATGCCGATCACCGTAAAAGGCGTGTTGCTGATGCGAATTTTTTCGCCAATCGGAATTTGACCGGGGAACAGTTCTTTGGCGGCGGTTTGACCCAAAATCGCCACCTTCTTGCGAGAGCGAATGTCTCTGTCGATGAACATCTCGCCATATTCCAATTCCCAGTTTCTAATTCTTAGATACTCCGGCGAGACACCGTAAATCTGGGTATTCCAATTGTTGCCACCGCCGATGACCTGTCCGCCTGCACGAACCACCGGAGAGACAGCACTGATCAGCCTGGCCTCTTGTTGAATCTTCTCCACATCATCCAGGGTGAATCGATTGAAGCTGCCAGCTCCTCGGCTCACGCCACCGGCACGACTGGCTCCGGGAAACACCACGATCAGGTTGGTGCCCAATGAATTGATTTGCTGTTCAATCTGCGCTTGCGAACCCTCGCCAATCGCCACCATGACGATCACCGCGCTCACACCGATGATAATGCCGAGCGATGTCAACAAGCTGCGCATCCGGTTTTTCAGGATGCTTTTAAGCTCGACCGTTGGATACAAAGTACCAGACTCCAAACGCCACAATAAGCGCGGCTGCTCCAATAACGAGGATCTTTTTCATCTTTCATCCATCCTTTGTTTAAAAGGTGGCTCAGGCGGCGGACCTCCAAAGGGCACTCGCCTGTACCTTCGAAGTTCACGGTATTCTTCCCTTTGTTCCGGAGTCAAAACCGCTTCAATTTCCTCCTCCATCTGTTTCAAACGTTTCCTGAAGATTTGCCTTCGATCCGTTGGTGGCTCACCTCGGTGTCTGCGGCGTTCTATAAGATCTTCCTCCGCCGCACGAATGATTTCCATAATGCGTTCTTTTTGTTCCTCATTCAGGCCAAGCTCATGCGTCAATCGTTCGAGGCGCACCTTGACCACCTTTCTGTGGCCTCGTGCAAGCTCCTTGCGCAGATTGGCACGTTGCTCGTCCGTGAGAACCGCTGCGAGATCTTGTTGCAGGGAATCGTAAATTGCGAACATCTCATCCTGATGCTGGTCCCGGATCTCTGCGATCTGTCCAAACCGTTTTTCTAAGACCTCATGAATCCCCTCGCGTTGCTCGTCCGTCGGCTGAATGATGTCTTCCATCACCCTGTGAAAAAGTCGCTGACGCCTCATCTCATCAAATCTGCGTTCCCGACTTTCACGAAGCAGGCTGCTTCCCAAAACTCCGATTACAATTCCGATAATCAGAGTACCTAAAATAACAAGCGCCGATTTTGATTTTGTATTCATTGTGTTTCCTCCAAAAGAGGATTTTCTAATTCCAACGTATCCTCAAGAGCGGGCTGTGGCATCCCCAATACGGCGGCCAACGAATAATTCTTTTCCAGAAACACGTGACTTCCGACGAGGAGGAGAATGGCCACCGCACCGCTGACTGCGATCCAACGGAACGCCCAAACTAACGAGCCGATAAAATCCTCGCTTTCCCGCATCTCGTTTTTGATTCGATGCATGACACGCGCGGCGAAAAACGGCTGGAATGACCGAACGGATTCCTTCTTGATGAGCTGACGCATGTCGGTAAGCTGCTTTTGTTCTTGACGCAATTGGGACGAAAACGAAAGCGCCTGCTCAAGTTCTCTTTGCTCCTGTTCCGAAAGCTCTTCGTCAAAGGAGCGACAAAGCAAGTTACGTAACCTTTCGTTCATACTTCCTCCTGCACAAATGGCGTCAACATTTCCTTTAATTTTTTTTGTGCCCGTGATAACCGCGACAGAACGGTGCCAATGGGAACCTTCAAAATCTTTGCCGCTTCTTCCGTTGAATATCCTTCTATCAATCTCAGAACGACCACGCTTCGG
>JAABYK010000083.1:4461-7709 GCA_011775825.1 Candidatus Zhuqueibacterota bacterium
ATGGAATCATCCGGGTTCATCATTGGCTTTACTTTCTCCGGCCTTTTAAATAAGAGATGCCTGCGTTTCCGTCGCTTCAGTTCGTTGAGTGACAGATTGATGGCAATCCGAGTCAGGTATGTCCCCAAACGTGCCTCTTCCCGGAATTGATGTATCGCTTTATAGAATCGGATGAACACTTCCTGACCGACGTCATCTGCTTCCTGGCAGCTTCCCAGCATACCGATAACCGTTGCCGCGACTTGCGATTCGTATCGCTTGACCAGTTGTTCAAAGGCCTGGGAATCACCTGCTCGAACGTTGTCTATGAGTTCCCGATCTGTCACGGCTCCACTTTGATTTTATCCGTCAGTTAGACAACCAAATGTATGACGATATTCCCAGGCTTTCAACCAAAAATGAGAAGGACGGTTATAGAAAAAAACAAAAGCTCGGGGAATGAAACCGACAAATGCTTTGTCTAACCCGCAGAAACAGGTTAATCCGAAAACAGCTCAATTGTCAAACTTAAATTGAAAGGAGTGTTTCCAATGAAGACAAGAAAGTTAACTTCGGTGCTGATTCTTCTCTTGATAGCAACCGTAATCGTGACATCCGAAGCTCTCGCGCAACCGTTCTTCAACCGGCATCATTCGCGAATACTCAAACTCGAAATGCTTGCGGATGAGTTGGAACTAACGGAAGACCAGCGGGCTCAGATCAAAGAGCAAAGGTTTGCCACTCAGACAAGCGCCATCGAGACGCGCTCGAAAATTCAAATTGCCGAGCTTGAATTGCAGAAGTTAATGCACGAAGAAAACGTGGATGAGAACAAGGTCAAGAGCAAAGTCCAAGAAATCGGCAAGCTCAAAACCGAACTTCGATGGAATCGAGTGCACGGAAGATTGAGCATGCAAGAGATTCTGACACCAGAACAAAAAGAGAAGCTCAAATCTGTTCTCCCGGAACACCTGCAAGAGCGTCAGGACCGCGGACGGTCATTTCGTCACCTGCGGCGATTCAGACATTTTCGAGACGGTGACGGCGACTTCGGACCAGGACGCTTCAATGTTCAGCCTGAAGAGCCGTTTGATGAGGAGATGGACTTCTAGCCAGACCAGGAGTTATGGGGGTGCGACTTTCTTAATTTGAGGAAGTCGCGCCCTGAACAAATCTGGTTGTCTCGCCATTAAACCCGAATCAATTTGGAAACCGTTTATCAATCTCTTTCTTAACTGTGTCAACATTTGCCGGTAACTCCACCGGCAAATTTGCAAACTTTGACTCGACGCCTTTCAGGCTCTTCTCGTGGTAGCCAATTTTGAAATCCACGAACTTCAGACCGTGTGCAGTAGAGATAACCACAACACGATGGTTCGATCGTATCTCCCGTTTTTCAACCAACTTCAGAAATACAGCCAGGGCAGCGCCTGTTTGGGGACACGCAAACAATCCGCTACGATCCGCCAGGCTGCTGGCGTTGGCGAGTTCCTCTTCGCTGGCTTGCTCCACGATGCCGCTCATCTGTTTTAGAACTCGGATCGCTTTTTTAAAGCTCACCGGTTTCCCGATCTGAATGGCGGTCGCCAACGTTGCCGCTGCGGTTTTCGGATGAAATTCTTCAAACCCGGTCTGATAACTTTCAAAAAGAGGATTGGCGCGTTCAGTTTGAGCACACACCAATCGGGGCAGTCGTTCGATCAACCCGACGGCTTTCATTTCCAAAAAACCTTTGCCAATGGCTGAAATGTTGCCCAGGTTGCCGCCGGGCACAATCACCCAGTCTGGCACCTCCCAATTCAGTTGCTGCACCAATTCCATGCCCACGGTCTTTTGGCCCTCAATTCGCAATGAATTCATGGAATTTGCGAGATAGATTCCCTTGGATTCGGTAAGTTTTTGCACGACTTCCATGCAACCATCGAAGTCCGTATCCAGGGAAAGTGTGAGGATGCCGTTGGCGATGGGCTGGATCAGTTGAGCACTGGAGACTTTGTTCTTTGGCAACAGCACCAGCGATGGGATGCCGGCTGCCGCACAGTAGGCTGCCAAGGCCGCCGACGTGTCCCCGGTCGACGCGCACGCCACGGCTTTAATCGTCTGCCCTTGTGCAATGATCTGCTTCACCATGGAGACCAGAACAGTCATGCCGAGATCCTTGAATGAGCCGGTGTGGCTATTCCCGCACAGCTTCACCCCCAGGTTTTCGATTCCCGTGTGCCGGGCCAGATGCTCAGGATGGAACAACGGAGTCCGGCCCTCCCCTATCGAAATGATGTTGCCAAGGTCGATTTTGGGAGCCACCCACTCTTGTTTGCTCCAGATGCCGCTGGTGTGCGGTCCGTCTGTCTGCGCAAATCGCTGCTCGAACAGCGTTTTCCATTCTTGTGGAGACTTGGAACGCAAGGCATCCAGGTCATGCTGAACTTCCAGCAAGTCGCCACATTTGGGGCAGCGGTAGATGATATCGATCAATGGGTAATCACCCGAACAGCCGTTGATGCAGTGATACCAGGCTTTGAAATTGTGCTTGGTTAAACTCACGAGATGTCAATCTAGATGACTGGGTTCATATGGTTTCGATGCTCGTTGGACTTCAACTATTCAGGCCTGTTTAATAAGGCAAAACAATTTGGGGCAAAACGATTAAAATCTCCAGGACAATTATTCTGCCTGAGGACCATTCTGCTTGTTGAAATCTTTGTTCTTCTGGACAAATGAATAAAAAATTATTTTGCCTTTAATTATTTTGCCAATGATCTTGTGTTGATTTAAATGATTTATTAATCCTGTCTGTTTTTTGGGTAACGTTGGGGATCTATTCACTTGGCTAAACATATATTTACCTCACAGCCGAATGGACTCTTCAAAGAGGGTTAAAAAGGGAAGTCTGGACCTTTCTCAAAACAATGACAGCAACACCATCAAGAATGCGAAAATCGTAACCACAATTGCTCCCAATGCCATAAATTGGTGGCTCCGGTTTTCCTGCTTCATCTCCGAGAATCCGAGCACGGCGGCTGCTGCGTATCCACCGATGAACCCTCCGGCATGAGCAAAATTGTTGATTCCGGGGAACAAGAACCCAAAGATGAACAACACAATGGCCCACTGACCCACCTGTCGATAAACGGCGGTCCCAAACGTTCCGCCGCGTTTTCTTCCGTAATAAATCAAGGCCCCTAACAAGCCAAAGAGTGAACCGGAGGCACCAATCGTAAACGGAATGTTAAACGCATTGGAGACCATATAGCCCACAACTCCGGAAA
>JAABYK010000083.1:7800-8608 GCA_011775825.1 Candidatus Zhuqueibacterota bacterium
CAGATAGATGGCGGTAATGACCGTCCACCATCGTCCCGCGGATACGGGAATCGTGCCGGTAGCGCCGAGAAGAAACAGGCTCTGGTTAGATGGTCCCAGAAAATCAAATATGCCTCGCGATCTCAGGATGGCCCCTGGATCGATCAGAAGACTGATGATGTAGTAGACAATGCAAAATGTGGTGATAATCGGAATGAGGCTGACCCCACCACCAAACAATTTTCGTAGAACCGCCGAGAGTCCCCACAAGTTTGGATTCTTCATGCCGCAATGGATGCACTGCTCCGAGTTGGCGCTGATGAGTTTCTTGCAATTCGGACAAATGATCGCTCCGAGCTTATTTTCGCTCATTCAATTGTTCTCCAAAATTGTTCCAGTTAAATTAGTTTCGCTCGATGGAAGGTGTTTCTGTGACGAGCATTTCATCGCTGCCTTCGTTCAAGGAAATACAATAAAGTCGATTTCTGTCCACCACCCAGTGACAAGGTGGAAGCTTTCTTTGATTTTGAGTGATACGGTTGATCACGGCTCTTGGTTTTATACGGAAGATGGTCAGCCGAGAGATCTCAAGGCTCCACCATAAACGGGCAAGTAACCATGAAACGATGAAGAAAAAACCGGTTTTCCTGGAGGCTTGATGATGACTCATTCTATATCTTGGATATTGCTTGGTATCAATTTGCCAATCGGTCCAACTGTTTAGTAAATCTATCAATGTCATTGTATATATGTTTCGCACCCTGCCGCCAGTATTAGATTTTCCTCTGACGTCTCGGCATTAATCTCTTCTGGTTTAAGCGTGTCGAGC
>JAABYK010000071.1:0-14525 GCA_011775825.1 Candidatus Zhuqueibacterota bacterium
GAAGCGAGAGCAATCACCTGCTCGAAGCTCTGGATGAGCTGCTCACGATCGCGCGCGAAGCAAATATTCCTGCAGAAATTTACCATCTAAAGGCGTCCGGGAAGCCAAATTGGCATAGGCTCGATAAGGTGATAGAAAAGGTGGAACAGGCTCAATCGCTGGGGTTGAAAATAACTGCCGACATGTATACCTATCCTGCCGGAGCGACCGGGCTCGATGCAGCCATGCCGCCCTGGGTTCAAGAAGGTGGACACAAGGAATGGGTCAGACGGTTGAAAGATCCGGAGATTCGCAAACGAGTCGCTGAAGAAATGCGTACCCCCACCGATGAGTGGTCGAATAACTTTCTCAATGCAGGCCCAGACAAAATGCTGCTGGTCGGCTTCAAATCCGATTCACTTAAACATTTAACCGGGAAATATCTGAGCGAGGTCGCCGCGATGCGGGGTACGTCACCGGCAGAAACTGCGATGGACCTGGTCATTGAGGATGACAGCCGCGTCGGTACAATTTATTTCACGCAGTCGGAAGAGAACATTAAAAAGAAGGTCGCCCTGCCTTGGGTAAGCTTTTGCTCGGATGAAGCTTCGGTGGCACCGGAAGGCGTGTTTCTGAAACGCAATCCGCATCCTCGTGCATATGGTACTTTTGCACGATTACTTGGTAAGTATGTCCGAGATGAAGGCATTATTTCGTTGGAGGAAGCTATCCGCCGTTTGACCTCTTTCCCTGCTGAAAATTTGAGTATCAAAAAACGCGGTTGGTTAAAACCCGGTTATTTCGCTGACGTGGTGGTTTTCGACCCGGAAACTATCCAAGATCATGCAACATTTGCGGAGCCACACCAATATGCAACCGGCATGCGTCATGTGTTCATAAATGGCGTACAGGTACTCAAAGATGGCGAGCATACAGGTGCCAAACCGGGTCGAGTCGTCCGTGGTCCAGGCTGGAGTGGATGGCGCTAAAAACAAAGTTCGAAAGTAGGGTAAGTTGGTAACGATCACAATATATTTCCTGATATCCATTTCAACACGGACAAAACCGCATTAGTTTTTGAGAAATTGCACCCCTTTTTGCGGTTTTGTCGGTTAAATGACCGTTATCCTGGTCGCTGACTATGAGGCGAATACGATTGAAGGGCAAGGCCGTGGTGTTAATATCGTCGTGAGCTTTGAATCAGAGGAGGCGGCCATGAATTGGTACAACGATCCGGACTACGGGCCAGTTAAGCAAATTCGACTCAACTCAACAAAAAAATGGAACGCTCATAATGGCAAGGCAGTTTGTCCCTCCATCTGAGTAGTTCTTCAGAGTTTAATCGGCGCGATCAGTTCTAATCACGGAATGCGGTCTAACCGCATCTGCTGTCTGAAGAGAGTTGGTGAGCATTTTCTGAGAGATAAGGCTTTGATGGTTAGCCTTGTGTTATTGCTCCTGCCAAACTTTCTCTGAAGGCTACATCCCTAATCATCCTCCTCCGGCTTCTCGATCAAATAAGTAGCCTTGATCACTTTGATGCCATCCTCTGTCATGAACGATGCTTTCGGTTCTTTGCCCTTTTTGCCCATGATGGCGGCGCATCCGACTTCGCCATTTTTGTTCACCGCCACAAATTTATCGGTGAATTTGACCTTCACCGGTCCGCCATTGATGTCGACGATCCGTTTGCAAATGGATTCACACGCTTCCTGCGGGGACATGCCACCGCGCATTCTTTCGACTACGTAAAAGCTTCCACACGTGCGGATGACTTCTTCGCCGCGTCCGGTGGCACCAGCCGCCCCGACCTCATTATCGACGTAAAGTCCGGCGCCAATGATCGGGGAATCACCGACGCGTCCCGGTATTTTCCATGCAAGCCCGCTTGTTGTGGTGATGCCGGCAACGTCACCGTTCTTATCCACAGCCAGGACATTGATGGTTCCGTTGGTGCGTTCTTCATCTTCCTCTTCATGTTCATATTTTCCGTCTGCGGGTGGGAACCAATCGTCTTTGTCGCTGAGATTTTCTTTCCATTTCAGCCAGCGGAGGCGAGCTTCTTCTGTGAGCAAATTTGCTTCTGTGAATCCGTGAGCCCTGGCAAATCGTAACGCGCCTTCCCCCACCAATTGGATGTGGTCGGTGCGTTCCATGACCAACCGTGCAACCGAGCAGGGCGTTTTAATGTTTTCCAACGCCATGACGGACCCGCAATTATGTGTGGGACCGTACATGACGCAGGCGTCCAATTGCACCACACCTTCTTCGTTGGGGCGTCCGCCGTATCCCACAGACATATCTTCGGGATCGAGTTCGACGACGTTGGCGCTTTTTTCAACAGCATCAAGCAGGTCGCCTGTCCCGCTCAGGAGATCCCAGCCGGGCGTCATGACTTTCTTGCCCCATTCTTCCCCGCGACTACAAAGGATGATCGGAATGGAACTTACGGATGTCCTTTTTCGGATGAAGACTTCGGGAAATCTCTCAACAAAAGGGAAAGCGGCGCCCACTCCGGCTGCCTTCTTAAGAAAGCTTCTTCGGCTCAATGATTTCGACATGATGCCCCTCCGAGTTTGTGAATGAGTGAAAGACGGTTACGACCGTGCAAGGTAATGATTCTATCGATCGGAGTCAAGTTTGGAACAAATTTTTGTTGGAATTGTTTGAAAATAATTATATATTAATGAATTAGTGACCGAACGAAAGTGGACAATTACGTCACTTTGGAATGTTTTTTAGCGGAGGTTCGGACACAAGATCCTGTCTTCAGCAGCGGCATCGAAATGATTGGAAAAGCTGTTTTCGCTTAGATACTCGTTAACAGCCAAAAAATTTATCGGAGTACTAACGTAAATGATTTCTGTTCTGCAAAGATTCTCTGAAATTTGCACGTTTTTTCTGTTTGTCTTAATTCTATTTGCCCCGGAACTTGGTGCAAAGTCTCAGAATAACGATTCGACGAAAAGCGAAAAAGCCGACCCCAAGGCTGTAGATTTGGTGATCCAGGGGTCGATCTATGACCTGAATGGAGAATATAACAAAGCCCTGAATGCCTACAACGAAGCGCTCATTTACGCTCCCAACTCCCCTTCCATCTACAACGCTATTGCCAAAGACTATGTCTATCTGCGGAAGGTTGACAGTGCCGTTGAAATGCTGAGAAGGAGCATTGATATCGATCCGAAGAATTTGGATGCGCATCAGCTTTTGGCCACGATTTATCATCGACAAGGAAAGATGGATTTAGCAGAAGAGGAATATCGGACGATCGTTAGCTTGGATTCCACAAATGTGGATGCGTATTTGAACCTGGCAGCCATTTATGTTTCCAAAGAACAGCCTGACCAGGCGGCGCACCTGTACGAAAAACTCATGGATTTAAACCTGGCAGACAAGAATATCCAATTTCAGCTCGGGAATCTATACTTTAAGCAAGAACAGTATGACCAGGCTGAGCGGGTTTTCCATAGATTTGTAGGCGAATTTCCTCAAGATGAGGAAGGATACTTGGCCATCGGTGCGGTCCTTCTGGCCAAAGAGGACACCACACAAGCCATCGAATGGTACAAAAGAGTGCTTTCGGAGAACGTGGGATTTACAAACGTTCGCGAGGAACTGGTCTCGACTCTGGTAGCCGTTGAAGACTGGCAACAGGCCATTCAGATCTATGAGCATGCCATCCGGGAGGACTCGACGGATTCGGTGAGTCGACTTCGTTTGGGCGATCTCTATTTCGAAAAAGGCGATACCACGCAGGCTTTTTCCGTTTATCACAGTTTCGTCGAGACAAATCCGGAGGACTGGCGCGGCTACTATAAGCTCGGACAGAGCTATCTTCGGGTTCGAGATTTTGAGAAAAGCATCGAAAATTTTCGAAAAACGGTTGAACTCAATGAGTCTTTGCCAGATGCCTGGTTCCGTTTAGGCTTGACGTATCAGCAAGAAAACCATCTTGAAAAGGCGGAACAAGCGTTGAAAAAGGCTCACGAACTCGCGCCAAATCATCCCAGAACAAATTTCTCTTTGGGCAATCTACTCTTTCAGCAGAAGAAGTATGAAGAAGCCATTGACTATCTACGAAAGTCTATTGAAACCGAACCGGAAAACGCCACATTCATTGCCACATTGGCCGCGGTGTATGATGAACTCGAAAAGCATGAAAAAAGCGAAGAACTGTATGAGCGAGCCCTTGAGATGGAGCCCGACAACCCAACTATTTTGAACAACTATGGTTACAGTCTTTCCGAACGTGGCATTCGTCTTGACGAAGCTTTGCAAATGGTGAACAAAGCGCTGGCAGCCGACCCGGATAACGGCGCATTCCTGGATACTATTGGCTGGGTCTACTATCAACGAGGGGAGTATGAAAAAGCTCTGCAGTACATCAAGAAATCACTTGCAGTTCGGGATGATTCAGCCGAGGTTCTTGAGCACCTTGGAGACGTGTATCAAAAGTTGGGACAAATGGAGCAGGCGTATCATTACTGGAAAAAAGCCATCGAGTTGGAGCCTGACAGACAAAGCGTTCTGGTTAAGTTAAAGAATAATTAGAAACCAGATAATTTGTGAACTGCAAATTCGGGTGTTTTTCAATCAGATCCACATTTCTTATCATACTGCTCCAGGCGTTTTGCCTGTTTTTCAATTGTGCAGCCACTTCGAAGATACCGAAACATTCCAATCTCACTCCGGACGACATTCAACGAAACGTTTCCCGAAATTTCAGAAAGCTCGAAACCTTTCAAGGCAGGGCGCGAGTCATTATTGAGCTTCCCGGGTCCGGCAACAATGGATTTTCAGAAGTTTACATAAATTATCCGGATTCTGTTTATGTGAAGACCGAGGCCATTCTTGGAATCGACATCGGAGCGTTGTTTCTGGATTCCCGCAACTTTGGCGCTTATGCTCCAAGGGAGAACACGTTGTATTACGGCGAAATTGAACTGCTGGACTTGAGAGATTTTCTCGAAATCGAATTGACAACGGAAGAGCTCCGTGAAGTGCTGATCGGTCTCGTGCAAATCTCGACCAACCTGACTTCCGAGCTCGGTGTCCGAGATGGCAAGTACTTCATCACCACTAAGGTTGCTGCGGGCGACTGGCAACATTGGGTCGACGCAGAGAAGTTTGTGGTTACCAAAAGCCAGTTGATCGACGATGCCGGTGAAGTTACTTTGACCAAAGAATTTCGCCGCTTCAGAAACAAAGAAGGCGTGCATTTGCCTCAGCTTGTCCGGTTGACACGGCCCCAAGCGAGAGAGCGGATCACGGTTTATTACACCAGTCAAAAAGTCAACCATCGTATAAAGCCGAAAAATTTTAAGCTGAACATTGCCGACAATGCTAAGAAGGTTTATTGGGGCGATATTGAACAGCCCAAATTAGATCGCAGCCGGCTCAATAATTGAGAGATTCATTCCCGTGAACGACACTGATGTCAAAATCTCCCTTCTCGTGCCGCTGTTGAATGAGGAGGAATCCCTCGTCGAGCTCCATCGTCAGATCAACGAGGTCGTTTGCACGCTTGAGAAACCGGTGGAGTTGGTTTTTATCGATGATGGCTCAACAGACGGCTCCTTCCAGGTTTTGAAAGATTTACACAAACGGGACAGCAAACTTCGGGTCTTTCAGTTTCGGAAAAACTACGGCAAGTCGGCCGCTTTGGCTTTGGGATTTCACAAGGCGCGTGGTCAAATCATCATTACCATGGATGCGGATTTGCAGGATGATCCCCAAGAAATCCCCAATTTGATTAAGAAACTCAATGAAGGCTATGATCTGGTTTCCGGCTGGAAAAAGCACCGCAAAGATAATGTTGTCAAAAGGATCACCTCGAAATTGTTCAATCGAGTCACCAGTTTGTTTACGGGATTGAAGATCCATGATATCAATTGCGGGCTGAAAGCGTACCGCAGGGAGGTCACGGACACAATTGAAGTCTACGGACAGTTGCACCGTTTCCTTCCGGTTCTGGCTCAGTGGGAAGGCTTCAGGGTAGGCGAGGTGGTCGTCGAACATCATCCGAGAAAATACGGGAAAACCAAGTTTGGCCTCTCTCGGTTTAGCGCGGGCTTCTTTGATTTGATCACGGTTCTATTCATTACCAGGTACACGAAGCGACCGTTGCACCTGTTTGGCCTGGCGGGTCTCGTCTCATTTTTATTTGGTTTTTTGATCAACGTGTATCTAACGATCGAACGAATTTTTTTCGAGAAGTATTTATCCAACCGTCCGTTGTTATTTTTGGGTATTGTCTTGATTATCGTTGGTGTGCAATTTGTTTCCATCGGTCTTTTGGGTGAGATGATTACAGCAAGCCGAAAAGGCCAGATAGACTATTCGGTCAAAAATGTTTTGGAACAGCCGGAGGGAGCGAAAGGGTGATCATTCGCAGTAAGGCGCCACTCAGACTCGGCCTGGCGGGCGGTGGCACGGATGTTTCACCGTACAGCGATGAATTCGGTGGCTATGTCTTGAACGCAACCATCTGATGATTTCTCTTTTATGTGTGATGGCTCCTGAGAGGTCGTGGATGTTTCCCCTGGTAGGCAGGAGCTTGCCCTCTTTTTGGATTTCGTTAACATACTGGCTGACGACGGCTTCACAGACGCCGAGNNCGTATGAGCCGTTTTTTCCTGAACGTTTTGGAGTCGAAGCCATATGCGATGTGGGCAATATCATCATCGGTGACAAAAGAGAGAACTACGGGTTTCATGCGTGTAGCAGAGAGAGATTTGCCCCTTTTCGGGTATTCGTCCACGGGCACGGCCATCCAGACGAGTTGGCCGTAATGGATATGGTGCAGGTCCTCATCGAGGGTAGAGACCAAAAAATAGTCGTCGATGAGCTTTAGAATATCGTCGATGATGGTACGGGCCACGACTTCGCCTTTATCGTAGCCATAATGATTCAGAAAGCGGTAAAGCAGGAGTTGTCGCAAGCTTTTGGCCTGGAGCCTTCGGAATTTTTTCAGTTGGATTTGTTCTTTGGTAAGGGGTTTACTCATGGCGCCCACCTCCTTTTGGGTTCGAGGATCGGATTTTTTTGCCGCCTCCTGTCCCGGTTGGCCTGGGGTGAGGAGTTCACGCAAGCGTTAATTATCTTGCTTGTCATAGGTTTGATAGAGCCCGATATATTCTCGCACTAGCCGGTTAGATTTTTTGGCGATGAGGCGGATTTGGTTTTCGGTGAAGTTTTGCCTGTATAAAGACGCAACTTGAATAAAGTCAGCGAGATAGCGTTTGACACTGGTTTCGGAATGATTGGTTTTGCGTTCGATTTCGCTGAAGGTGTAGCCATTGAAGTAGAGGTCGAGGATGATGGTTCCGTGCTGCCGACACCAGTAGCGAAACAGCCCAAAGCACCGTATGTGGTGCTGTGCGAATCGGCGCCAAACACCACGTCTCCCGGATGAATCAGCCCCTGTTCCGGCAGCAATTGGTGTGAAATACCCGAACGCCCGACCTCGTAGTAGTAGCGGATGCCCTGTTCGCGGGCAAAATTCCGCATGATCTTGGAAAACTCAGCCGATTTGATATCTTTAGCTGGAATCAAGTGGTCGTGTACTAACGGCACTTTTTCCGGATCGAATACACGCTCACCCCCCTATTTCCCTGAACACCTTGATGGTCAAAGGCGAGGAAATGTCGGTGGTCATGGCGATATCTATTTTGGCAAAAATTAAATCGCCGGGCTTCACTTCTTTGAGTCCGGCGCGATTAGCCAATATCTTTTCAGTCAAGGTCATGCCCACGGGTTGCCTCTTTTGTGATTAGGAAAACTTTCATTCATTATAAAAAAATTAGAATAAATTTCAAGGCAATTTTGCCTAGCATCGCTCGCCCATCGAGTCGAATTTTTCCTTGCATCTTTGTATGTGATTTTCGACATTGCCCTATTCGAATTCCTCCGACATGGCCAACATCGCAGATTTCACAACGCTCGCTCAAACTTCTTAAAAAATGACGGAGACTTGAAATGATGTTCAAAGTGCAACTCAAAGCCTTAACTGTTTCGATTTCTCTGCTCCTTTGTTATTACCTGTCTGCACATGCCCAAACCCTTCCTGAAGGATTTTCCGTGATCGGAATAAATGAATCGCTGGACGGAGACGCCACCGGATTCGCTCTGCTGCCGGATGAGCAGCGCATCCTTGTCATCAACTATCAAAAAGGGGAGGTCAAACTGATCACCAATGGTATTTTAAAATCGCAACCATTACTCACCGTTCCCGATTTGTTATTTTCCTCCGAACAGGGACTTCTGGGCATAGCCATCGACCCCGATTTCCCCAATTCCAACTATGTTTATCTTTTCCATACTCGCAAAGACTCCACCAACAACGTGTCGCGATTTACAGTGGAAGGTGATCTCGCTGATCCCAATTCAGACAACCTGTCCATAGATGTCGGTTCACAACAGATACTGATTCAGATGCCCGATACTTTAAAATTTCACAACGGCGGCACCTTGCGATTTGGAAACGATAAAACATTGTACATCAGTCATGGCGATGACGTTCATACCGATTTTATACAGAATCTAACCACTCTTTACGGTAAAATCCTACGCATCAATCGCGACGGCAGCATCCCTGAAGACAATCCTACGTTTCCATCGGAACCGGAAGGCAAACGCGGAGAGATTTTTGCCTTTGGGTTAAGAAATCCATTTCGATTCAGCATCGATCCTGAAACTCAGCAATTATTCATAGGCGACGTGGGAACCACGCTGTTCGAGGAATTGAATCTAAGCTCAGGCGGCGAAAATTTCGGCTACCCGCGGTACGAGGGATTCGAAGTCTTTAGACCGGAAGCCGAGTTGATTCCACCTGATCCGGTCTTTCCGATTTTTGCCTATCCGCAAGAACGGGGCAGCTCGGCGGTGATTGCGCTTGCGGCTTATCGGCAAAAAGATTTCCCAAACGACTCCAGTTTTCCAGAAGAATATGACGGCACCTTTTTCTTTGCAGATTTTTTTAGCGGCCCTATTTATAATCTCAGGCCCGATGGCGAAGGTGGCTGGACGAGGATAGAATTCGCTTCCGGGTTCACAAGACCGGTAGACGCGGCTTTGGGCTCCGATGGCAGTCTGTATATCCTAGAATTTGGGCGCGCTTTGAAAAAGATCGTGTTCGATCCGGTAACGCATGTCGAGGATATTCCTTCTGCCCAACGCCCGGAAGCCTTCTTTCTCAGTCAGAATCATCCCAATCCGTTTAATCTCTCGACAACCATCCGTTTTAGCTTGGATGCCCGAGATTTAGGGCCGGCCGAGACACGCCGGGCTACTCTCACCGTTTATAATATTAGTGGGAATGAAGTCGTCACATTGTTGGATGAACCGTTAGCGCCCGGCATCTACGCACGCACTTGGGGTGGCAAAAACCAGCAGGGAAAAGTCGTGTCCACAGGTCTGTATATTTACAATTTGAGATATGGAGATCTTAGCCAGACTAAGAAAATGATCTTGCAAAAATGACGACATATTCCGATGCATTGGCCGGCTCGGGCCTGGGCTCTTCCTCGACCCTTGTCGTCGCCACGTTGAATGCGTTTGTGGAATGGTTGAATCTGCCGTTTGGCGAATACGATATTGCGCATCTTGCCTACGAAATCGAACGGCTCGATTTGGGGTTCTCCGGCGGCAAGCAGGATCAGTACGCGGCCACGTTTGGCGGCTTCAAATTGGATGGAGTTTTTTGCCTCAGATCGCGTCATCGTGAATCCGCTTCGCATTAAGGATTGGATCGTTGATGAGTTGGAAAGTTCGATGGTTTTGTATTTTACCGGAACCTCCCGGAAGTCTGCGGAAATCATCGACGAGCAGGCCAGACACGTGCAGCAGAAAAATCGGTGCTCTGTGGAAGCCATGCATCGGTTGAAGACGGATGCGCTGGCCATGAAAGAGGCACTGCTGAAGGGAAATCTCCAGACATTCGCCAAGTTTATGGCGCAATCCTGGGAGGCGAAGAAAAACATGGCCCACTCCATTACGAATGAGGAGATCGAACAAGTTTATCAGAAAGCGCAAAACGCCGGGGCGTTGGCGGGGAAAATTACCGGTGCCGGTGGCGGCGGGTTTATGATGCTGATAGTAGAATCTACCCGGAAATTACACGTAATTGAACATCTTAACCGATCCTCCGGCAAGGTGTTCAATTTTCATTTTACCAAACGAGGAGTGGTTGGCTGGAAAATAATTGACTAACATTTTTATTTGATTGAGCAGGAGTGTAAAAATCAGTGAGCGTAGCGAACGTATTTTTATACTTAGCTTCCCAAACGCAAAAATACGCTGCGCTGATTTTTGCACTCCAAATTACAACATAAACTTGTCAAAGTGAGAAATGTTAATAATTGACTGACCTTGCAACCTCGAATAATCCGAATGTGAATCCGAAAACAAGACAAGGACCTGCAACTGTGGAAGCGATCATTTTAGCCGGCGGATTAGGAAAACGATTGCGAGCGGCCGTGAAAAAATCTCCAAAACCCATGGCGCTCGTGAATGAACAACCCTTTCTGAGTTATGTGCTGAATTTCTTACTGCGAAACAACATACCGAAAGTGATTCTTGCAATCGGATACATGCACGAAAAGATCGAAGCATTTTATGGGTCATCGTACAAAGAATTGCAGATAGAATATTCGGTAGAAGAGAAACCGCTTGGAACGGGAGGCGCTCTCAAACAGGCGTTCTCAAAAATTTCTTCTCAAGAAATCCTCATCATGAACGGGGACACGTTTTTTGATGTGAACATTGAAGCCATGTTCGAAACTCACAAAAAAACCGAAGCGGATTTAACCATTGCCTTAAAGCCCATGCACTACATCTCGCGATACGGGATTGTGAACATCGAGGGCACCCAAATAAAGCGGTTTGAAGAAAAGAAAAAGGTCGACTTTGGATATATCAACGCTGGTGTATATATTTCCCGTAATACATTATTTGACGCGTTTGATCTGCCTGAGACATTCTCTTTCGAAGAAGATTTCTTGAAAAAATACACGTCTGAGCTGAACATGCATGCACACATTTCGGACACCTATTTCATCGACATTGGGGTGCCAGAAGATTATCGGCGAGCTCAAACGGAAATGAAGTCATATGAATAAGGCGCTGCTTCTGGACCGGGACGGGGTCATCAACAAAGAGATTCATTACTTGCACAAAAAGGAGGACGTCGAATTTATCGACGGGATTTTTGAAACATGCCAATTCTTCATGGAGAAAGGTTATCTTATCATCGTGATTACCAACCAGGCCGGTATCGGCAGGGGATTGTATTCTGAACAAGAATTCGCGGAATTGAGCCATTGGATGATCCGGGAGTTTTCGAAACGACAGGTTGTGATTTCCAAAATCTACCACTGTCCGGATCACCCAACCGAGGGAAAAGGGTGCTACAGGCGAGATTCCTTTGACAGAAAACCCAATCCGGGGATGATTTTCAAAGCACGCGATGAGTTCGATTTAAGTTTGGAAGATTCGATTTTAGTCGGGGACAAAGAAACGGATATCGAAGCGGGTATTAATGCCGGTGTGGGCACTAATATTCTTGTATGCAGCGGTCATGCCCTCCCTGAGGATACCCAGGCCGATATGGTGCTTGACTCCATTAAAGCTTTGCCGCAGGCACTCTAAATTGGCATGAAGATAACAGTCATTTCCACGGCTTATCCCTTGCGAGGCGCCATGGCGCAATACACCAGTATTTTGTACAAAAGATTCCGAGAACGGAATCATCAAATTAACGTCATCACTTTCAAACGCCAATATCCCAAACTGTTGTTCCCGGGCAAAACCCAGTTGGATATGAGCCAAGACGAATCCTTGAAAATTGAGACCGACCCGATGCTCGATTCAATTGGCCCTTGGACGTGGTTTAGAGCCTACAAAAAGGTTCAATGCTTCCAACCTAATTTGGTTATTTTCCAATATTGGATGCCCTTTTTCGCACCGTGCTTTGGCAGCATCGGTTTGCTGACCAGGCGGTTTACCAACACCAAAATCCTCTACCTCTGCCACAATGTTATTCCTCATGAACGACATCCAGGTGACTTGACCCTTGCCCGATTTGCCTTGAGGCAGGCCGACTTCTTTATCGTGCAATCCGATGTCGTGAAACGGGAGTTGCTGCAACTCTTGCCACACGCCAACTACAAAGTCGTTCCTCATCCGGTGTATGAAATATTTGGCCAGCCTATGGATAAGCGTGAGGCCAAAAAACAGTTGAACATCGAAGCCGAAAACGTGCTTCTGTTTTTCGGTTACATCAGGGCATACAAAGGACTTGACTTGCTCTTGGAGGCTATGCCAGATATTATCAAAACCGTTGATCTGAAGCTCTTGGTTGTGGGCGAATTCTATGACGACGAAAACAAGTACCGGCAAATGCTGGATTATCTGCAAATTAACGAACACGTCCACATTGTGTCAGATTTTGTGCCAAACGAAACAGTCAATCTCTATTTCTCCGCTTCTGATGTGGTCGTGTTGCCGTACAAATCAGCCACCCAAAGTGGCATCGTGCAGATTGCGTATAACCTGAACAAGCCTTGCATCGTCACCGATGTCGGCGGCCTGTCCGAAGTTGTCATTCACGATCACACGGGGTACGTGGTCGAACCAAACGCTCCCGAAGAACTGGCAAAGGCGGTCGCGCGTTTTTATGCCGAGGATAAGCAAGGCGAATTTTCCGAAAACGTTAAACGAGAGAAAGAAAAGTATTCCTGGGATAACATGGTCAAAGCGATTGAAGAGTTTGTTTTACCGAAAAACTAACATTTCTCAAACAGACAGGAGTGTAAAAAACAGTGAGCATGGCGAACGTATTTTTACAAGCAGGAATTACCCAAATGCAAAAATATCCCGACCCGTACCCGTCGGGACTGATTTTTGCACTTCGTTACCGCATAAGTTACCTGTAAACAATTAATAAGTTCATAAACCATTGGGAGATGTTAGTGAAAAATAATAACAAGGTTAGGCACTATGGCGTCTGAGAATTATAAAAGCATTGAGATTCTAAGCAAATACTACGATCAGATAGAGAGAATCGTGGCCCAATCTAGTCAATTCGAAACGGTTTCCGATTACGTAAATTACGTATTAGGAGAAATGCTTTTTGGTCAGAACGAATCCGGATATACCAAAGAGGAAGAGGAGATAATTAAGAAACGATTGGACGATTTGGGATACATGTAACCGATGCAAACCAAACCCAATATATTCTTGATCACCGTGGATTCTCTCCGTTGCGACCATTTGGGTTGTTACGGATATCGCAAGCCAACTTCCCCCAATATCGACGCGTTTGCGCAGCACAGTACTTTGTTTACGCATGCGTTCTCGAATGGACCCAATACGCCGCACGCATTTCCGGCCATAATGGCAGCGCGAGAATCACTGAAATCAATGAAACTAGGCTTGTTCGACGCGCCCGCAACGCTTGCGGAAACATTATGTGCACACGGGTATGCGACCATCGGCTTTAACGCGGCCAATCCTTACGTTTCCAGATATTTCCATTACCATCGTGGTTTTGATGAATTTCATGATTATCTCGACTTCGAGATTCGTGTGGATGAGGGTCATGGTGACTCATCCTTCATCGCTGTTCCACAATTGGAGATCGACAAATATGTGATTTCGGAAGAGAGCATTAAAGCCAAAGCGACGTTAGAAGCCACAATTAATGCAGAGATTTTTGAATTCATTACTCGTCTAAGAGATGAGCCGTTTTTCATGTGGGTGCATTACATGGACACGCACTATCCCTATCTGCCACAGCTTCAACCGCAACTTGAATTGAATATGGAGCCGATTTCCAAAGAGGAGAATTTTGCTTTAAATGTGTGCGTCCGGGAAAACATGGGAATTTCTTCACGAGAACGCAAAACGTTGATCCGGCTTTATGACGCAGCCGTCCGGCAACTCGACACCAAAATAGCAGAACTGCTGCATTTTTTGAAAAGACATGACTTGTTCGAGTCCGCATTGATTATTTTGACAGCCGACCATGGAGAGGAATTTGTCGATCACGGTGACCTTCAACACAAGTCGAAGCTGTTTGAGGAACTGATGCACGTTCCCTTTATATTAAAGCGGCCGTTTCAAAAAACCGGCGAATGCCAACATTTCGCCAGTTTGCTGCAGCTTGCGCCTACCATTGTCACCGAAGCCGGAATGGGCAATCCCTTCGATCACAGAAGCGTTTTCGATGTCTCCGAACCGGAGACGGACGGTATAGAGGCGAGTACCGTGTTTGCGTCCGCGAGTTACGGCAAGAACGGTGGGGCGCCGGTTGAGCAAGATTTGCTAAATATCGACCCGCTGCCCAAGCGATACAGCTGCCGGGATCAGAGATGGAAATACATGCATGACTCGGCGAGCAACGAAGATCTGCTGTTTGATTTGGTTGCGGATCCGATGGAAGTCAGAAATGTGGCTGAGGAGGAAACGGACCGAGCCATTTCCCTTCGGGACAGACTTCAAAACTATGCCGTCACTCTGGAACAAGCTCGCTTGAAATCGCGAAT
>JAABYK010000071.1:14593-18238 GCA_011775825.1 Candidatus Zhuqueibacterota bacterium
GAAGATGCGAACGTGCTGGAAATTGGCTGCGGCGAGGCTGGCGTCCTCAAAGCGTTCTGTGATAACGGCAACACCTGCTTTGGCATTGACCTTTCCTCGTCTCGAATTGAGCGCGGCAAGAAACTCCTAACGGATGAAATCCAACAAAAGCGAATTTGCTTGTATGCCGGCGATGTGCACGACGCCGACAAATTCGAACATTTATTTGGCCAAATCGATTTGATCGTTCTCAAAGACGCCATCGAACATATATATGATCAGGAGAGAATTTTGAGCCTCTTACACAAGTTCACAACCGGAACCGCAGCTGTGTTTCTGGCATTTCCACCGTGGTTGAACCCTTTCGGCGGACATCAGCAGTTGGCCGGGTCGTTTCTGAAGTATGTGCCGTGGTTTCATCTTTTGCCCCGGAAGCTTTATCGTGGTCTGCTAAAACTTTGTGGCGAGACCAACACCCAAATCAATGTTCTGATGGAGATTTACGAAACCCGGCTTTCCATCTCGAAGTTTGAAATACTGCTGACCAAAACGAACTGGCAGCTTAAGAAAAGACAGTTCTACCTCTTCAATCCGGGCTACGAAGTCAGGTTTGGGATCAAACCACGCAAGCAGCTTGAATTAATTAGCGACATCCCCTGGGTCAGAGATTTCTTTTCCACAGCGGTCTATTATTTAATCAATGAACGGTCATCGTGATGGATTGGCAGGTCAACATTCTCAAAACATTTGAAGATTACCGGTTTGGCAGGCTGTTTAAAATCATTCGGGCCGAACTTCAGCACCGCCTGTTTGACGGTCGGATGAGCGAGCCTGTGACGCGGATCAATTTTGAACGCGGCGACTCGGTGGCCGTCCTGCTTTATGATGAACAACGCGATAGTGTGATCCTGGTGCGGCAATTTCGATATCCGGTTTACGCGAGTCTTTCCTCGGAAGAACGACAGGCTGATGCCAGTCGAGCGTGGCTTCTGGAAATTGTGGCTGGCGTCCGAGACAAAGGTGTGAATGCGCAGGAGGTGGCGCACAAAGAACTGTTGGAGGAAGCCGGGTACAAAGTGCATGGGGAATTGGAGCGCATTTCGACGATCTACGCAAGTCCCGGCGGCACCTCTGAGCGCATCACGATATTTCTGGGTCACGTCGATTTCGAACGGCCGGCCGCGGCCGGTGGGGGTGTGGTTGCTGAAGGCGAAGACATTCAGGTGGTTGTGCTCCCGCTTGAAAAGGCCATGCAGATGATCGAAACCGGAGAAATCCGGGATGCAAAGACGATTGTGGCTTTGCAGCATCTGGTTTTAAGAAAGTCCGTGGGTTCAGGGGCTGTCCAAAAGACCGCCTGACGCGTCACTACGAACATTTTCACTTACTTAAATTACTTAATTGCCTAATTAACTATTTGTGGAGTATGTTTGTAGTGGGTGTGGAAGCGCCTCATTTTACTACTTTTTAGACAGCCCCTAAATCTGAAAGATTGAGTCGATTGTTCTAAATATGTATCCCGAACACATTGATGCAACGAGGACATTCGTCCATTCATCATGAAACAGGGGGATAAACATCCCGTTCTCATTGGATGTTCGGTAGCAATCGACTGAACGGTCTTGGTTTGGAGAAATTGGATACAGTGAAAGGATTCGCTGCTGGCCCGAGTGAATGCTGCCAAACAGGATTTTAAAAAATCATAAAATTGGTTGTTTATTTCGCTGGACAAAGTTACTTTTTATAATAAAACTCGGACGACGTAGTGGGACACAATTTGAACATCGCACACATTGGGGCTGGCCACTGGGGAAAGAACATCGTCCGAAATCTCCATGAATTGGGCTGCTTGAAGGTGGTTTGCGACTCAAAACCAGATACCCTGGAGACATTTCGAAAGCAGTATCCCGACGCGGACTTTACTCGTAACGTCAAAGATGTGTTAAGCGATGCCGCCGTTGATGCGGTCACCATCGCAACTCCGGCGGCAACCCATTATTCGCTCGTTCGGGAGGCGCTGAATGCGGGAAAAGATGTTTTTGTTGAAAAGCCACTTGCGCTCAAACCCGAAGAAGGAGAGGACTTGGCCGAGCTTGCACGTAAGCAAAATCGCATTCTTATGGTGGGACACATTCTTCGATATCACCCCGCAATTGAAGAGATCAAAGAGCTTATTGACGACGGCGCGCTTGGACGAGTTGGCTACTGCTACTCCAATCGGCTCAATCTCGGCAAAGTCAGAAAAGAAGAAAACATCTTGTGGAGTTTTGCTCCGCATGACATTTCGGTATTGATTCATCTGATGAACGGTCCGCCCGACGAGGTGAACGCGTCTGGAGAAGTTATTTTGCAGCCCGGAATTCATGATGTGACGCTTACGGTCTTGAAGTGGAGCAGCGGCGTCATGGCGCACATTTACGTGAGTTGGCTGCATCCATTCAAGGAACACCGGTTTGTGGTGGTCGGCGATAAAGCCATGTTGGTCTTTGATGATACAAAAGAAACCGAAAAGCTCCTTCTTTACGACCGCGGTGTCGATTTTATTAGTGGCGAGCCGGTGAAACGCGACGGAGCCATGCAAAACATCGAGTATGAGAATAAAGAGCCGCTGAAAATCGAGCTCGAACACTTTTTGAATTGTGCGGAGAATCGGCAGCAGCCGAAGACGGACGCCCATGAAGCCTTGGCCGTTTTGAGGGTGTTAACTCAGGCTCAAACTGCCCTTACGGACGCAAAGCAGGGTGTCCGTGTGCAGGAGCATCGTGACTATTACCTTCATCCCACTTCGGTTGTCGATCCTGGCGCAAAGGTAGGAGAAGGTACCAAAATCTGGCATTTCTCCCACATCATGTCCGGCGCTGAAATTGGAGAGAAATGCAGTCTCGGGCAAAATGTGTTTGTGGCCAATAATGTAAGAATCGGGCGCAATGTCAAGATTCAGAACAACGTTTCCGTGTATGAGGGGGTCATTTTGGAAGATGACTGCTTTTGTGGCCCGTCCATGGTGTTCACGAATGTGAAAAATCCTCGCTCTGCCGTTCCTCGCAACACCGCGGATGATTACTTGAAAACGCTTGTTAAAAAGGGGGCAACCCTGGGCGCCAACTGCACCGTCGTCTGTGGGGTTACCATTGGTAAGCATGCCTTTGTCGCTGCTGGCGCCGTGGTGACACAAGATGTTCAACCTTATGCGCTCTCTGCTGGGGTGCCCGCCAAACAAATCGGTTGGATGTGTACGTGCGGATTCCGTCTGCCGAAAAGTACGGGTCAGTTAACGTGCCACGAGTGCGGGAAAGAATACAATTTAAAGAATGGCGGCCGACTCGAACCCGTGTAAATGATGCCTTCGCGAAAGAAAGTTCTAATTGTCACCTATTATTTTCCCCCATCTGGCGGTTCTGGTGTGCAACGAACATTGAAATTCGTGAAATATTTGCGTGAATTCGGTTGGGAGCCCGTTGTGCTGACGGCGGGCAATGCCGACTATCCGGTTTACGATGAAACGCTGTATTCGGAAGTACCGGATGATGTGAGAGTTTACCGGTCCCGCATTTTCGAACCTTACCGCCTGTATCGAAAATTTACCGGTCGCCGGTCCGGCGAATCCACCGACATCGCGACGTTGACTTCCACGGAGCATCGCACACGCAAGTTTAGCGAACGACT
>JAABYK010000071.1:18275-22812 GCA_011775825.1 Candidatus Zhuqueibacterota bacterium
CCCTTTGCTGTCCCCACGGGACTAAAAATAGTGAAACGACAATCGGTGGACTTATTGTTCTCCTCTGCACCACCTTACACCTGCCATCTTATTGCTCTCGCGCTAAGCTGGCTTACCGGCATCCCCTGGGTTGCCGACTTCCGCGATCCCTGGACGGGTTTTCTTTCCACGCCGAACAGAAGCGGTTTGTCGCGCTGGACTGATAAATCTCTAGAAAAGAAAGTGTATCAGAGTGCTGACGCACTGACTGTGGCTTGGCCAGGTATTTTAAATGATTTGCGGTCGAAATATGCCGATGTAGATTCCCAAAAGGTTCGTTTACTCCCAAATGGCTACGATTTCCAAGATGGTACCTTCTATCAACCAAGATTCAGAATTAAGGACAAATTCATTATTACCTATTCCGGTTCTCTTTACGGAAAACGTGATGTCAGCTATTTCATCAATGCGTTAAAGGAGTTGGCCTGCAAGAGTGAGGAGTTCGCTCTCCGTTGCTTGTTCAGAATTGTGGGAAGAGCAGATCCCTATATTGTTGAGTCTCTCGAAAAAAATCTATCCGACCAAATGTACGAAATCATCCCATATGTCCCTCATCGGATAGCTGTGGAATATGTCCTCTCTTCGGGTGTCTTGCTTCTGGTGGTCGATGATTCACCTCTTAGTAAGGATATAGTTCCTGGAAAAATTTATGAGTATATTGGCTCGGGCAAAGAGATATTGGCCTTGGCTTCTGAAAATAGTCAGGTAGCCACGATATTGCGGGAAAGCCGCTCAGGACGGGCAGTCAATCCTCTAAATACATCCAAAATTATGAGTGAACTTAAACAACTTTATCATCGTTGGCAAAAAGGTACGCTGCTAAATCGTCCTATGAATGATGCTAGTGTGCAAAGATACCATCGTAAGTATTTAACCGGCGGTCTTTCTGTGCTATTTGATCAAAACTGTATAAGAAAAAGAATTGATACATTATGAAAAAGATTTCTGTAATAATACCAACGTATAATGGTTCTAAATGCATTAAACGACTTATAAGCTCTATACAAAATCAAACTGGGCTGGGCGGCGATTTTGATCTTGAAATTATTGTAGTGGACGATTGCAGCCAAGATAAAACAGCTGAAATTGCTAAATCATTTTCAGTTAAAGTACTTTCAACGAGAGAGAACACGGGAGGCCCTAATGCGGGCAGAAATATTGGATTGAGGGCAGCGACAGGTGATTACATCTGTTTGGTTGATCAGGATGATGAATGGGCTACCACAAAAATCCAAAAGCAGCTCAAGTTAATGGAAAAAGTCCCAATTTGTTTTACCGAGTTTTACATTCAGGATGACAATTCAGGAAGAAGTGATTTGTATGGCACGGGTTCGGCAGATTTCGAGTTCTTTGAGGAAAATGAGACATTCTTAAAAACATTGGCCCGAAAAAAACATCGACATAGGTATGAGACCCCCTATCTGGGCAGTTTGATGTTTGACAAGCAATTAACAGTGCTACATTTTGAAGAATTTTTTGGCAAACTTGATTTCGATTGGCTTCTGCGTTTGTTTCGAGATCAAAGAACTGCCAAAGTATCTGAGCCTCTGGTGATAAGGCATGTCGACGGAAGTAATTTGTCTTTGGATCTCAAATACCGTCGACTTGATTATTTTTACGCCAGGATGATATATGAGCAATATGAAGATGACTTCCCTAAAGAAGTCAAGGCGGCAATTAAAGGGTTGAACGGTACTCGAGCTAGATATTATTATAAAATGAACAACATGAGGAAGGCAAGGGAATATTTTTTTCAAAGTAAAATGAACTGGAAGACGATTCTTTATATCATTACTACTTTTGCAGGTTCCGACTTTGTGAAAAAGCACTTTCGTGTTTTTGGAACTTAGTGTGCATACTATGAAAGTATTGGATTTTCGAAATACCGAAGTTCTGTTACCGGATTTTCTCATTGTAGGTGCACCTAAAAGCGGTACAACCTCTCTTTATCACTATTTAAAACAACATCCTGAGATTTGTTTACCAGAAGTGAAAGAGCCGTGTTTTTTTAGTTCGTACGGAATACCTGAGAGTATTTTTCTAAAAAATATTTTTCCCATGGCCAAGGAAAAATTGGTCACTGAATATGACGAATATTTATCTTTATTTTCGTCTTTTAATAAAACTGGAAAGAGAATTATTGGTGAAGCTTCCACACATTATCTTTTTCAATATGAAGAGACCATAAGCAATCTCAAGTTTTTTTACAAATCACAGCTATCGAACCTAAAGATTATTATTGTCTTGCGCAATCCTATCGAAGCGGCATATTCTAATTACCAAATGTGGGCAATGAAAGGATTGGAAGTAGCCGATTTTGAAATGGCTTTACATGAGGATCAAACCAGATATCATAACCAGAATTACAATATCGCATATCTTCATAAATATTCTTATTATGAACAAGTAAAGACCTACCTTGATAATTTTGAAAATGTAAAAATTTATTTATATGAAGAGCTTCAGAGTGAACCGGAACAATTAGTAAAGAAGATTTTTAATTACTTAGGTGTTGATGGTTCTTTTGTTCCTGACGACATAGGTATTAAGTATAATATTTCTGGAAAACTACGAGTTAAATCCTTACATAAGTTTTTGTACGAAGAGAACACCCTAAAGACTTTTCTTATACCCGTTGCAAAGAAGATTGGTACTCAAAAGTTTCGCGACCGAATCAGAAAAAAGGTAACTGATGCGAATGTGAAGCGCGTTTCCATGAAGTCATCAACCCGACAATTTTTAAAGAAAACATTTTCTAGTAATATACTGAAAACTGGGGATCTAATTGGCCAAGACCTATCAACTTGGTTGGAATATTAAATTGAAATTTTGTGAAACTTTATAAATGCTGCGACTACTGGCGGCGGAAAGAACTCTTAATTTGCCATAAGTTAGAGCTAGATGATGAAAAATATTATTCGACCTTTGGTTCGTCACTTTGGTTATGAACTCATGAAAGCACCTCATTTTGAGAGCAAGAATACAAACCTAAACTTTGAAGCATATTTTGGTAACACAGAGGGTTCAATTAGCCTTGAGGAAGCTTTTTTGCTTTATGAATTAGCAGAGAATTTAGAGAAAGGGTGTATTGTTGAGGTCGGCTCTTATAGGGGAAGGTCTACTGTTGCGTTAGGTCGGGGGTCGCTAGATGGAAATCAAGTACCCGTATTTGCAATTGATCCACACGAAAAATTTACCGGAATCTTAGGGGGGCAATTTGGCCCTGAGGATAGAGGAGCGTTTTATAAAGCCATGCTCGATAGTTCTTGTTTTTACGTTGTTCGCTTGATTAATCTTAGTAGTGAAAAGATTTCTCCTAATTGGGATAAAAAGATTAGCCTATTGTGGATTGATGGTGATCATTCATACGAAGGGGTCAGAAGAGATTATTTTTGTTGGGAAAAGCACTTGTTTCCTGACGCTTTCGTTGTTTTTGATGATTCGTTAGATCCAAAGCTAGGTCCCCATAAGCTGATTGACGAACTTATAAATGAAGGGCGATTAGAAAAAATAAGAGCAGTCGGGAAAGTAACTCAGCTCAAACTCAAGGGATTTTATAAATCGTGACGACACGCCGCTCTTCCTCTCACTCCCATTTTCCAATGAGTTTTAGTAATGCAGTGGACACCGAATCAAAAACATTGGCAAGAATACGTTTATTCACCGTCTGAGCAATGTTACAAAGCGTCTCTTAGTAAGCGCGCTGTCTAAACTTTAATTCTGGTCACCGTTCTTTTCAAGCTGAAGCTTGAACTATGAAGCCAATTATGAAAAGATGAGCATGAAGCTCAAAGTCTTGAATGTCGTCGGGACACGACCGAATTTTATGAAGATCGCCCCCATCTACGAAGAGATGAAAAAGCACCCCGCTGCCTTTGAGCCCATATTGGTGCATACCGGGCAGCATTATGACGCCAACATGTCCAAAGTTTTCTTCGAGGATCTCGAGCTGCCGCAGCCGGACATTTACTTGGGCGTCGGTTCCGGCAGCCACGCCAGGCAAACCGCCGAGATGATGAAGCGCTTTGAGCCTCAGCTTTTGGAACACAAGCCGGATATGATACTCGTGGTGGGCGATGTGAACTCAACTCTGGCCTGTGCGCTCACGGCAAAAAAGCTGCTGATGCCTTCGAAGCGGTTGGCGCAGCTTTGGCAGAGATTTGAGGTGGCGTTGCAGCGGCGGCAGCCGCCGCCTACACATCGTCCATCCCGCGTGCGATCGCGCGCCACACCGATGCTAGCCCATGTGGAAGCCGGTGAACGCAGCTTCGATTTCAGCATGCCCGAAGAAATCAACCGCGTGGAAACCGATGTGCTGTCCGATTTGCTGTTCACCACCAGCCACGACAGCGACCACCATCTGCTGGCGGAGGGCATCGATGCGCGCACCATCTTCCGGGTCGGCAACGTCATGATCGATGCCTTGCAGCGATTCATCAAAAAGGCCGCCGATTCGCAAATTCTGCAAGAACTCAATCGCGCGCGTCTGGGGCATTTG
>JAABYK010000071.1:22903-23425 GCA_011775825.1 Candidatus Zhuqueibacterota bacterium
GGCGCTGACCCGCGTCAGCCATGATTTGTCCATCGTTTTCCCGATGCATCCGCGCACGCGCAAATTGATGAAAAACTTGGATGAGCAGCTAATCGACCGCGTTTTCGGAGATCACTTATTCATCACCGAACCCCTGGGCTACCTGGATTTCTTGCACTTGCAGAGTCAAGCTCGCGTGGTACTCACCGATTCCGGCGGCGTGCAGGTGGAAACCAGCTATTTGGGCGTGCCGTGTTTAACGCTGCGGCCGAACACCGAATGGCGCATCACTTTGCGAGAAGGGACCAACAGGCTCGTTGCACCCAACGAGGCGGAGATTGTTAGCGCTTTCAAGACAGCCTTATCTCAAGACAAGAACCAGCCAGCGAACATAGAGTTTTGGGATGGAAGGACGGCGGAGCGGATTGTAAACCACCTTATACAGATGTTCGAATTGAAATGAGACTGGCTGCAAGGGAGTTGACTTAATCCTACAGTATCTTATATTACACACATTACAGCCATGCACGGATCTCAACGAGG
>JAABYK010000071.1:23460-32686 GCA_011775825.1 Candidatus Zhuqueibacterota bacterium
TTTATTTTTTTGTGTCCCAAAAGTAGCCAGCAGATTTTCGAATATCTCTCAGGCAGACTCCTCATCACTCAACTCCTTTTGGCTTGCATATGGTTGCTCTTGATTGATCTTTTTTGCTAATTTGCTCATCAAAGAAAGGAGAAGGCCATGAAGATAGTCGGACTTTGTGCCTTACTGTTCCTTAGCATTGCGAATCTGACCGCTCAAACGTTCACTCAAATCACTGTCGGGGATATCGTAACTACCTCTGCAACTTCACGGGGGGCGGCTTGGGGAGACATCAACTGGCACGATGTTCCGCGCAGCGGAGTTGACCGTTTCAGGATTTCAGGGCATGTTGGAATTTGTTGAAATCGTCGCAGAATCGAGCTTGATCGAAGCAGCAAACTGGAAGCTCGAATTCAACGAAACCGATAGCACCCTCGTTATCGCCTCGGCCGGAGCTGCCGATATCAGTGGCGAGGGCCTGTTGCTGTCGCTACGATTCGCCGTACCCGACACGGCGCTTGGTCTCATAGAAATATTGGCGGATTCAGCCATCTTCAATGCCGGCGAAACGCCGGTTGAGCGCGTTTCCGGTGGCGTAAGGGTCATCATGCCTTTGCCGGGGGACGTTGATTTGAACGGCAGGATTCAGGCCTTTGATGCTTCACTGATTCTGAAGTATCTTGTTGGCTTCCTGAATCTCTCTCGCTTGCAACTGTCCAACGCCAACGTCACTTCTGATACGACCATTTCTGCCTTAGATGCCGCTCTCATTCTTCAAAACGTCGTAGGTCTGGTTGATTCGCTGCCGGTGGATACAAGCGACGTTGGATTCATTGCTGCTGGTGCCCCGAATATGCCAACTCTTGAAGTCCAACCTGGCCAAACTGTAGAGATCCCCCCACACTTACACGAAAGTGAGAATGTACTCTCACTTGAAGGTACAAGTACCTACAACCCGAATCATATTGATTTTTTTGCGGATTTTGAATGGTCGGAATCACTTGCCACGTTCATTTTCGAGATTGGTGAGGATGTCGGCTCACTGAGTTTCGCCGGCGCTGGATCTCAGACCTTTAGCCAATTGGAGGATCTGGGGCGTCTCGGATTCGTAGTGAATGAGGATTTTGAGGAGGACGAGACCATTGTTAACCTCAAGAGCTTTCGTTTAAATGAGAATGAGGTTCTCGAAGATGAGGCTAAGGCAGTTTTGTCAAGAGTGATAGTGGGGGTAAGTGAGGAGCCAAAGACATCGCCTACTGAATATGCTCTCCTACAAAACTACCCTAATCCATTCAATCCTACGACTTCGATTCGTTATCAACTGCCCATTTCTGGGCTGGTAAAGATCTTTGTTTACAATCTAACCGGCGAATTAATACGAACTCTGGTCAATGCGGTGCAACCCGCCGGTTTTCACGAGATCGAGTGGGACGGAATGAGCGACTCCAGAATCCAAGTTTCGTCCGGGCTATACGTTTATCGAATCAACGCTGGCGATTTCGTCCAAGCGAGAAAGATGATGCTGGTTCGATAGTATCAAATGACCGAAGTAAGTTCTCAACGACCACCTAAGCAGCGTTCATGCACAAAGTGACGTCTTGACACTAATGTGAACTCAAGGCGGCTATTGAAAGTACCTCATTCTAGGATTTGAACCTTGCTGCTTCGTGGGTGGGGACACGAGTAGGTAACTTTGGGATAACATGGAATTCATAAACAACCAACCCATCAGCCAAAACCTCAAGCGCATCACCAAGAACGCCGCCATCTACAGCATCGGCAACATCGGCGTTAAAATCGTCTCGTTCCTGCTTATTCCGCTTTACACGCATTACCTGGCGGTTTACGAAGTCGGCATCGTCGTCTTATTGGAGCTGCTGGAGCTGTTTTATTTGGCGGCGGCCCATCTGGGGATGATCAATGCCGTGTGGCGCTACTTTTATCAGGCGCAGAAAACCGGCGACGAAAAGCGCTATGTTGCCAGCAATTATCTGTTCATGGTAGGCGCCAACACCGCCATTTTGCTCGTACTGCTGCTGAGCGGTCGGTTGCTGGCAAGGTACTTTCTTTCCGATGTCGATTATACCGCCTTGCTGCAGATTTTTTGCATTGCACTTTTCTTTGGATTGAGTCGCCTCTTTATCTTGACCCTGCTGCGAATTTACGAGAAAGCGTTGCAGTTCATTTCATTGGTGTTATTGGAGGCTTTGTTCTTGATCGGGCTGACGATCTGGTTCGTCATGGGACTCGACCTCGGCCTGTGGGGGGTCGTGTTTGCCAAGCTGATCGCAAGCGGCGCCATCTTTGTGTTGACGCTGCTGTACGTTCTGAAACAATTCGGCTTGCACTACCATCATCCAGATGTGGACAGGTCGTTGCGCTACGGGTTGCCACTCGTCTTTAACGGCCTGGGCATCATTTTCCTTACGATGGCCGACCGCTACTTTATAAAGGAATTGGTATCGGTAGGGACGGCTGGCGTGTACGGCATCGCCTACAAGTTTGGCATGATCATGAACATGGTGCTGGTCTCACCGTTTGCCCAGGCCTGGCATCCGTTGCTTTTTCAGCTCGAAAATCACCCGGCTCAAAGGTTGACCTATCAAAAGGTGGGGCTGCATTTTGTACAGGTCGGGGTGATTGTTTGGCTGGTCATCGCCGTCGGTTCAAAATACCTGCTCAGACTGACGACCACGGCCGACTATTATTCCGGCATTGTCATCATCCCCTGGATCGCCTTTTCCTATTTGCTTTACGGCATGCAACAGGTCTTCAAGGCGGGAGCGCTGATTCATAACAAGACCGTGCATTTGACCGCGTACACGCTGCTGGCCGTGGCCATGAACGTTATCCTCAACCTGTTGCTGATTCCGAAATGGGGCATGCTCGGGGCGGCGGTGGCCACGCTCTGCTCGTACTTTTTTGTGCTTGTTTTTATATTGACACTTTCTCAAAAATATCTATACATTAACTGGCGTTGGAAAAAAATGCTTTCTACCATTTTTTTGGGGGTTGTGCTCTACTTTCTGAGTTTGAGGCTCAGTTTCGACAATGTGGAAATGGACTTTGTTAAAGACCTGTTCTTTGTTATCTGTCTGCCCATGATGATGTTCATTCTAAAACTTGTGTCATGGCAAGAGGTAAAACGTTTTCTTTATAGTTTTCAAACCGAAAACCTGGCAGCAAGTCAGAAATTATTGAAATGAAAGTCATTATTGTGTACGTGTCTAAATCTTATGAAAATTGATCTTCTTATTGAAAAAATGTGGACGCATGCCGAAATCGAATACATCTCGTCGCATGCTGAGCAGTATTACTATGAAAGCAATTAACTGCATATATAGCAGGTATCAGCAGGGTGTATCTATGTTAAGACGAACAGTTGAATCTATCTTATGTCTTTTCATAAGTTGTTTCCTTACTTCTTGCCTATTTGACGGTGGCTCGGATCGGGAGAGATTTTACGCATTGGAGTTTGACGGAGACGATGACTCTGTTTGCGCTAGCAAGAGCTTTACAACATTATTATTGGAAAGTGACTCGCCACTTACGATGGAAACGTACTTTCATTTCACTGGAGGAACTGCAACATGCCAACGTTAACTGAGCAATGTAAGAAGATCAAGTTGTTTTTGTGCGATGTCGACGGCGTGTTGACCGATGGTGGGATGTACTACAGCGAGCACGGTGACGAATTGAAAAAGTTTTGCACGCACGACGGCGGAGGATTCATTCTGCTTAGACATATGGGAATCAAGACGGGCTTGTTTACATCCGAACAAACTCAATTGGTCGAGCGACGCGGAAGAAAACTGAAGGTGGATTTTATTATTCAAGGGGCCAAAAAGAAATTGCGGATTTTCAACAATCTTTTGGAGGAGATCGCCTTGTCGCCGGAGGAGGTGGCGTACATCGGTGACGATATCAACGACATCGAAGTTTTACAGCGTGTGGGTGTGTCAGCCACCGTTCCTGATAATTGGCTTCCAGAAAAGTTCTCCTGTGATTATGTCACAAAGTGTGCCGGTGGCCATGGCGCCGTTCGTGATTTTGCCGAATGGCTGTTGAGACAACGTGGCGAATACGACCGGGCTCTTGATTCTTATCGCGAAAGGATATCTCAATAGCTTATGCTCGAGGAACGAGGTTTTTTCCGGAAGTCCTTCATTTCTATAAGCCTATTGTTATTTCCTGGGTTATCTTTGTTTTGTATCAACGTTCTCTATCCAATTGAGTTATTTTTTTGGGTCGACCAATTTAGTGAGCGCTGATTAGGCTGTTTTGTGCATCCTCCTGATTGAACCTAAAGCTCGGAAACTTAAGAAACATAAAAACACTTGTTTGAAGTATTCTACTCTTTACTTTTAGTTAATTTTTCTTTATTATAATAGCTGCAATAGCTGCGGAATTTCATTGTTCTAAAAGTCTAAAGGCATAATCACATGGCGAAAAAGCAAAAGCGCAAGAAATCCCCGAAAGATGCTCCGAAGTCGAAGAGTTCGCCTCGTTCCACAGCTTTGATAGATTTCTTAAATAAGCATCCAAGTTTTTTCCCGTTAATGGTGCTCCTTGTCTTGCTGCTGATATTCTTCAATGAGGTCATGTTTGCCGGCAAGACATTTCTCCCACCGGATGCTATCACCTCCAGGAGTATACAACCGTTTGTTCAAGACGCATTAGACCGTGGTATCTACCCACTGTGGAACCCATATATTTTTTGTGGTATGCCATCATTTGCCAGCCTGCAAAGTGCGCCATTTGTGGATTTGCTAGGCGATCTCTTTCGTGGAGTCGTTTGGATCGTCGAAAGAGTTTTCCCGGTTCCAGATTTTAGTCGCATCTTATTTAATTATTTTTTGCTTGGGCTGTTCACCTATTTGTTGATAATGCGAAAAACCCGAGTCCGGGTTATTGCCCTGTTCGCTGCGCTGGCCTTCGTGTTTCAGCCGCAGGTGATTTCTTTTACGGCGTTCGGACACAACACCAAGATCGCCACCGCGGTCTTTATCCCATTGAATCTTCTTTTGCTCGATGAGCTTCTGCAAAGACGACGAATGCGCTATTTTGCCTTGCTGGCCTTGGCCATTGGTTTGCAATTGCTGCAAGCACACACCCAAATCGCTTACTACACATTCATGATGATGGGCTTGTTCGTTCTGTACTGGATCATTGAATCGGCGGTGAAAAAACAGCCGGTCATTGAAATCTCAAAGACTTTGGGAGTCGTAATCGGGGCCATTGTCATTGGCGTGGCCATGTCCGCCTGGCTGTATTTGCCGGTGCAGGAGTACGCGCACTATTCCATTCGCGGCGGTGAGAAAGGATTGGACTACGGTTACGCCACGAACTGGTCATTTCATCCCATCGAAATGGTGACCTTCGTGGTACCGTCGTTCATGGGCTTTGGCGGTCAGACGTATTGGGGCCAGATGCCGTTTACGGATTATCCTTTTTATATGGGCATTATCCCGCTGATGCTGGCCGGCCTGGCCATCCTACTAAAACGACGCGACAAGTTGGTCATTTTCTTTTCGATTCTAGCACTGGCATCCTTGCTGGTTGCCTTTGGCAAGCACTTCCCCATTTTGTACGGACCGTTGTATGAGCTGCTGCCTTTTTTCAATAAATTTCGGGTACCCAGCATGATCTTGATTCTGTTTGGTTTCGCGGTGGTTGCCCTTGCCGGAATAGGTTTGCATGCCTTGATGAATGCAACAAAGGAATCGGAACGGCAAAAAATCCGCAAGTACACCTACATTTTCATGGGAGTCTGCGCCGTTGTTGGATTATTCTTAGTGTTAGGCAGAGGAGCGTACCTGGATTTAGTTGGCAGTTCGGCCAAGCCTTTGGGACCGGATGCCCAAGAAGCCGCCTACGAAATGGCGGCGGCCGATGGGCTAAAGCTGCTGGTTATCGCGGGCATCACCGGATTCTTGATTATTTATTACTTGCAGGACAAAATCAAAATTAACGCATTTGGAATCATCTTGACGGCACTGTTGGTTGCCGATCTTTGGCTGGTTGATTTCAAAATCACTGATCCAAAACCAAAAACCGAGTCGAAGGAATATTTTGCAGAAAACGCAGCGGTGCGATTTCTGAAACGACAAGACGAGCCGTTTCGAATTTATCCGGTTTACGACAACAAGCCGGAAACCTGGTACATGTACCATTTGCTTCAAAATATCAAAGGGTATCATGCTGCAAAACTAAAAATCTATCAAACGTTTCTCGAGAAAACTAAATTAGATCCTCAGTATCGCAACCTTTACGGCATGCCGCCCTTTTTGTCCAAGTACATAAACGTGACCCACCGGGATGGACAACCGGCTGTTAACGCAATTGCACCTGATGATATTTCCGAAGCCACGTTGCAATCGGATTACGCCATCGTCGATATGCTGAACGTGAAATATCTGGTTTCTCATTACCCCATCCCGGATCCGAGGTTCAAGCCGGTTGTGCAAGGCAGGCCGTCGGTGTTCGAAAACACCGGTGTGTTGCCAAGAGCCTTTTTTGTCGACCAAATCGAGGTGGTGAAAGATGGCGAGAAATTCTTCGACTACTTAAACTCGGGAAAATTCGATCCGAGAGAACTGGCCATTTTGGAGGAAGAGCCTGGCTTTGCAATTGAGCCTTCAACCGGAAATCAAGTGCAGGTAACGTCTTACGATATTCACGAGATCACCCTGACCGCCGAAGTTGTGAAACCTGCGCTCATGGTTCTCAGTGAAATCTATTACCCGGCCGGATGGAAGGCTTACGTGGACGGCAGGGAGACCAAAATTTACAAGACCGATTATATCCTGCGGTCCATTTTTTTGCAGTCAGGAAATCACGACATTAAATTTGTGTTTGAGCCGAAAACGTTTACCATCGGTGTGTGGTCGACCTTTGGTATTCTGGCTCTCCTTCTGGGCCTGGTGGTTTACAGTTGGCAATTCAAGGGAGGCCAATAAAGAATGGTCTTTTAAAAAAATGAAAATCAACCTTTACCGACTGAAAGGCCGATTTAAAGGCCTGCTGTTTATCTTTGCCATCCTCATCATCATTTCCTTGCTGTTTTACAGCCAGCGTCTCGTGAGTGCATTAAGGGCGGAATCTCGAGAGATTCTGTTATTTTATGCACAGATGTACGCGTCAGCCGCAACCGCCGAGACGAGTTCAAACCTCAATTTTATTTTTGAGCAAATCATTCAACGCACGAACTTCCCAATCATCATGACCGACTCCGACGACACCCCGATTGCGTGGAAGGGCATCGATGTCGATCCCAACGATCATTCCAAGCAGGCCATCGCCGAAGTCAAAGAGATTATGGAAGTGATGAAACGCGAAGCGGATCCGATCCCCATCAAATATGAAGGCAGATTGCTGAATAATTTGTATTACGGCGACTCCAAACTGATCGAGCAATTGCAGTTGCTTCCCTACATTGAAATTGCCGTGGTTGGATTGTTCATTTTAATCGGCTTTTTCGGATTCCGAAGCATCAAGCGCAGTGAGGAGCAGTTCATCTGGGTGGGCATGTCAAAAGAAACGGCGCATCAAATCGGAACGCCGCTTTCGTCAATTATGGGCTGGATGGAGTTGCTAAAATCGAAGGTGCAAGACAGAGACGCCCAGAAAACCTTGATCGAAATGGAGCGGGATGTAGACCGCCTGAACAAAATCACCGCGCGCTTTTCACAAATTGGCTCTCGGTCGGAATTAAGGCGGACGAAAATACATGCGGTGATCTCCGAAGTTGTGAACTATTTTCAGCGTCGGCTTCCCCAATGGGGCAAGAAAGTAAAGATCACAGAAAATTATGCCCTGCAGGACAGTGAAGTGCCACTTAACAAAGAGCTTTTTGAATGGGTGATCGAGAATCTGGTCAAAAACTCATTGGATTCCATTGAAAAAGACAGCGGACAGATCAATATCGATGTCGGAAGCCTCAAGAATGGCAAGCACCATATTTACATTGATATTTCAGACAACGGCAGAGGAATCGAAGGCTCGAAAAAAAGTGACATTTTCAAACCCGGATACAGTACCAAAAAAAGAGGCTGGGGACTGGGTTTGAGCCTGGCCAAACGTATCGTGGAGGACTACCACGGGGGCAAACTCGTCGTCAAAGACACCAAGATCGGTGAGGGGACGACGATGAGGGTCATGCTTTAAATTCCTAACCCCAGCGGAGCAAGTTCCAAAACGACATGCAATTTTTGTGTAGACTATTCAGGTTTATTGAGGTATATATTTTAGCAGGGCAAAACAATTGCTCTCAAACAGCGGTGTAGAATTAAATGCCATTAAGGCCAATATTCAAACCAAGCGCATTTCCTGTGAGTTTTTCAATTCTCAATGACGTTTTTTTTAAAAGTTTTGCCAAAAATCGTTTTGCCTTTTTGAGTGCCACCTGAATGATTATGATTAGTTACTCTTAATCATTTTTTTTACAATTCTTTTGTCTTGCACAATCTTGCCCGAAAAGCATCAATGTTGTTCGTAAATAACTGAATTAAGATTAAACGGGGAATATTCTGATGCTTGATCCACCATTTGAAACGACGCTCGTGATTGTCGTTTTCGCAGCTTCTTTGGTTGCGGCCTTGCTAACGTTGCTGGTTTTGGTCTTGAATCGCTTCAGACGCACTTTCCGAAAAGTTCGCGGGAAACTGATTAAACATATCAGCATTTCAGAGAATACCTTCCGATTCGTTTTCACCATTCTCTGGATTTCCGTTTCCGCTGCGGTATTGTTTTTGGCTGCGTTTATTCAGTCTTACGATCGGTTTACACACAAAGAGCTGGTTGCAGAGGTACATTGTATGGCTTTAGAGGAAGGAGATGGCACAGCATCCATGTATCTTGAGCTCACGCCATTTTCTGATGGCGAGAGACAGAAAACGCTGAAATTCCTTTTGAACGGCGATCAATGGGCGCTCGAAGGAGACATCCTGAAGTGGGATGATTTTATGAATTTCTTAGGCATTCACACCATGTACAAACTCACCAGAATTCGAGGCCGCTATATCAATTATCAGGATGAGATAAGTCGGAAGCCAAGTGTTTACAGTTTGATCGAAAAGGAAGAACGACCCGAATGGCGATGGCTTTACAAATATGGCCACAAGTTGCGATTTGTAGACGCCGTTTATGGCAATACGGTGTTCACGTATCCATCCGAAACGAATGTCTACGAGGTTTATGTGACCACTTCAGGCTTTATTGTGGATGTGGGATTTAGAGA
>JAABYK010000539.1:0-11320 GCA_011775825.1 Candidatus Zhuqueibacterota bacterium
CGCCAATGGTGTGTACTTGTACAAACTGATCGCACGCCGAGGTCAGGAGCAGTTTGAGGTGGTGGAGAAGTTTGGGATTGTGAGGTAGGGGACCAAAACTAAGTGGATTTACGGATATGGTTTTGATAGGTAGCATGCAGCTCGGCTATGTGGCAATGTTGAGCGTCACAAAATCCCTTTTGGCTCGACGCTCTTGGCTTTGGATTTTTTGCCAAAAAACCTACACTTTCATTTTGAAATGGTATACTAAGTTTCTGAACTTCTGGATGATGGGGAGTGTTATCATATCGGAAAATCAGGTCATTTGATTTTTGGTAATGGTAGGAATATGAATACTTTTTTACTTTTCTGCCGCTTGTAGGGATTCTCGGAATTCAAGAAATGAATCATCCAAGAACCGAATTCTAGCTTTTATAAAATCTTCAACTTTAGTACGTGCGTCCTCATGAATTTCAAAGGAAGTAATATACGGATTGGCTTCGATTAGTTTTTTTGTCCGTGAGGAGTAACGAGTAATTTTCAAATTTTGAGTTCCTTAAGTACTTCGATTTGCTCCCGCAAACTCTGGTAAATCTGAAACTCACCCGCCCAATCTATGAAGTCGTTTCGATCATCAAGTTCCCCTTTTTCATAAAGCTCGTAGAATTTCTTAGAGGGCATATTATATTTTTTTTCAAATCCTTCTAAGTTATCCAGGGTGTTCGCTAAACCGGTTTCAAAATTTTCTGTTCGCGAATGACAGCATTTTGAAGGAGTTTCACAACCGCCCTTTTCTTTTCGTTATTAGAACTGTTTACCGTGACAGTGGACATAATTGGTCCTCAACTTTTGAATTCTTTGAAATGTAGTTAAATATTCATCTAATGTCAATTTCAACGATCGTGTTCTGAAGCGGGCTCGTTTGTAGTATCAAAGTTTTACGGCCTGACGTCCGCACTACAAACACTTACGGCCATTTGCTTGATTTTTTGAGGATTTATGTTAAGTTTATGTTTTGTATGGCCCATCAGCCGATTCGAACCTGCATCGCTTGTCGAAGCAAGCGAATGAAATACGAACTGTTGCGCATCGTTCGCACGCCGGCGAAGGAGCTAAAGATTGATGTGCATCAAAAAAAGCAGGGTCGGGGAGCCTATTTGTGCTTTAATCAGGCATGCATTCGTAAAGCGTTAAAAAAACAAATCATTCAACGGAATCTGGGCGTCCAGGTACCGCCTGATTTTGAGAAGAAATTGCTCACTGTATTAAATGGAGAATCACGATAAGCTGTTTAGAATGCTGGGATTGGCGCAACGAGCGCGAAAATTGACGTTCGGCATGGATGCAACTTTGAGCGCAGAAAAACGGGGGAAATTAAAAGCGGTCATTTTATCCTCCGACATTTCGGAGAATGCGAAACGCAAAATTGAGTCCAATATCGATGGCGAAAAAATTGCTATCTCAGGAACTGTTTCAAAAGATGCGTTTGGAGAGTTGTTTAAGCGAATGGAACTTGGCATAATCGGCATTGTGGATGCGTCTTTTGCAAAAGCGATTCGTGAGAATTTGAGATGATTGTGGAGAAAGATTTAACGCAACAAAAACAGATAATTCGCGATGAGATTGAATCCCGCCGGAAGCGTCTCCCGAAAGAGTGGATCGCTTCCACAAGTCGGATGATCTTCGACCGCTTGAACGACATTTCGGAATTCCGGGATGCCAGGACCCTTCATTGCTATGTGGCCTGGCGAAATGAAGTGGACACGCAGGTGCTGATCAAGCGGTTGCTGAATTCAGGTCGGCGAGTGGTGGTTCCGGTGGTAGACCGGGAAAGCCATTCCTTGATTCATTCGGAAGTTAGAGATTTCGCAGACTTGCAACCGGGTGCCTTTGGTATTTTAGAGCCCATGAAAGACCGCCGGCGACCGGTTGAGATATCGGAGCTCGATTTGATCGTTGTGCCGGGTGTCGCCTTCGACAGGATAGGCAATCGCATCGGTTATGGCGGCGGCTATTATGACAATTTCCTGAAACACACCCCGACCACCAAGATCGGTCTAGCCTACGATTTTCAGATAGTGGAAAGAATCCCCACCAACGCTCGAGATGAGCGAGTGGACATGGTTGTGAGTGAACAGGGGGTTTTGAGGTTCTAGATTTCAGATTTGATTTTTGATCACATGTTTAAACTCGTATGACTTTTCAAATTGGCAGAAATGATCCTTGCCCTTGTGGCAGTGGCAAAAAATATAAGAAATGCTGCATGGCGACGGGTGTACCGGAAATCCGGACTCAACAAGAAATCAACATACAAAAAGAAGTGAAAAACATCACTAATTGTGCCCTTCATAGTGAAGCTCGTTTGGTTCGGCTTGACAGTTTACTTTTTTTCTCTACTGAGACAGGCGATGCTTGGCTCCTCGATACAGATGACAATCTCGCTCTTTGTTTGATGAGAGATTCTGAGGAGCAGCCATATGTAATCAATGAAACAGCGACGAATTATAGCATCGTATGGGAAGCAAGTTATCAAATTAAAGGGAATGCCTTCATCGTTTATAAAAAGTCAGGCCAGATAAAAACAATTGTGGGTTATCCAACAAAAGAGATTATTCGTCTTTCAGGCAAATGAGATAGGAAATGCATAGAGTGGTTACGAGCCAGGAAGATGACCCTATCTTACGTATCCTCCGGGGGAAGGTGGTCGGTGTCTATTCTCGTGCCTATTGCTAGGAAAAAGCCCTCTTAGGTTCGAGCCCTGAGCTTGAGATTACACTTCCCGTCAGGACGGCTGATTTGGGATACTATCCGTTCCAGTTATTTTTGATACTGGCGCTGATGTAACAACGGTGCCAAAAGGAATTGAGAAAATTTTGGGTGTTGATCTGTCCAAATGTCAGGTAGTCTATTCCAAGGGCATTAAGGCAGAAGAGGTAAAGTGATTCGTGACAAAGATAGAAGTAAACTTGGAGAATCAACCATTTGAAATTAACCACCTTTATTAGCGCGGTTGAAAAAACATCGCTCTTGCTAGGCAAAATGAATTTTTTCGATTATTATAGCCATTCAAATCGACAATAAAAAAGCGGAGGTGACTTTTGAACGAATCGAGTAACTGTTCGCAGTGACAATTGTGATAAAATGAAAGATCCAAGACATCATTGAATCGCCCCTTTCCAAACGTCCTTCCCAATAACCCCCGCCCTTTCTATGTCGTTACTGCCAAACCGCCAGGACGCCTCCCATGACCACAAAAGCAATCAAGAAGAAACCCGTATTGACAAAGAACAGCACCTTGGGGCGTCTCTCAAACAGCAGGTAATTTAGATTGATTGTCAGAGCAAATCCGAGCCAGATCCAGAATCCCGCTGTCACGCCTTGAAGGAACGAGTTCGCTCCCATGAACCGGACCAGATTCGCCAAGATCAAGCTGGTAATCAGGCCGCTGAGAAAATGCATGCCCAATGCCTTGGGAAAGTCTTTCTGCGCTTCGTCTTTTTCTTCGGGACTGAAATTCAAGGCGGCCTGGTACTGTTTGCTGAAGATGGCTGCGTACCACACGCCACCTACGATCCAATATACCAAACCGGAAACGAAGACCGCCAGGTAGTTTAGATTGCTGAACATCGTTTGTTTCTCCCTCTGGTATTCTTGTTTTGTGAATTACGGCCTGACGGCTGTACTACGGACAAATAGCTAGGAACACGGGTTAAGCGGTTTGTGGCTTTTTGCTGCCATATTTCTGTGTGGCAAAGCCGAGGATCAAACCAATAATGCCGCCAGGTACCATGATTTCAATAAAATAGTGGTTCCCCGATTCGTCCGGAGCCAGCGCCACCAGGAAAGCGAAAATGAGCCCAACCACGCCACCAAAAAGAACACCTTTCCCGATGGAGTCGACTTTGCGAGCATAAAAACCGATGATCACGCCTGCAATCAGACTTTTCAAGGTGGAAAAGAAAACGATTTCAGTGATTTGTGGAGCGGCTTCAGGATAAAATAGGGCGCTGAATCCATCAAGCACACCAAGAATGGCCCCCAGGATCAGTCCGAGCACGGGTTTTGGCATGTCTTCTCTCTCCTTAATTTGAATTTGATTGATGATTTAAGCCAAATAAGTTAAGCGTTGGATTCGGCAAGTCTTGGTTGTCTTCCGAATCTCTGAACAGCATAGCCAACGATACCGCCGGTGATGGTTCCGGGCAACATAATCTCCAACCAGTAATGTTGTCCGGCACCCAAATATTGGCCGAGAGCGGTAAGGAAGGCAAAAAATAGCGCGACGCCCAGGCCAAAGACGACCCCCTTTGGGACGGAATCAACTTTACGAGCGTAAAATCCGATAATTAAGCCGACAATCAGTCCCTTCCCGGAGGACCAGGTTGCGATTTCCAGAACCTTGTCTGCTTCGGGAGTTAAGATCGCGGTCATTCCATCCAGGAAACCGATAATGGCGCCGAGTATGATGCCCAGAAGTGGTTTTGGCATTTTTCACTCTCCGTTTGATTGTCCGAAGTTTGGTTAAGTGTTCTATCCGTCTATTAAACGTTTATCCGGTTTTCTTTACAATCTGGACAGGAAAAATGTGAGAAGCCTGACAAAAATGTAGACCATGATAAGAAACATTAGGAACCTGTATTGTTTCAGCCACCGCCAGATGCTCTCAAACACGTTTTCCCGGTAGGCCGAAACCGGAAAACCATCGAGATAGTTTTCGACATCTGCAACCAATTCGAGCGCATCAGAATATCGATCGCTTTTTTCAGAAGACCTGGCTTTTTGTACAATTGCCTCAAGTTGTTTCGGTATTTTGTGCGGCGCGGTTTTAAAGACGGAGAAAAGACCGCTTTTCCGAGAGTCGGGATTTCGAGTTTCTTCGGAGGAATGGGTTGTGGTGATGACAAATCTGAGAATGGTGCCTAATGCGTAAATGTCCGTGCGTTGATCGATCTGCCCGATGTCGCCGCGTTCCTGTTCCGGCGCCATGTACGCGGGAGTCCCCATGATCGTTCCGTGTTGAGTGGGCTGGGATTCCATGTGCCTGACGTTTACCTTGTCAGGCGTTTTCAAGGTTTGTTTCTTATTTTTCATGATTAACGTTTGACTTTTAGCGTTCTGAGAAAGCACTTTCGCCAGCCCCCAATCCATGACCAGGACTTCGCCATAATCGCCAACCATGATGTTTTCCGGTTTCAAGTCGCGGTGAATGACATCTTGCGCGTGGGCAAACGCAACCCCTTCACAGATTTTTTGGAAAATGCGCAAGCGTTCGGGAAGCGATGTCGCCTTCCTGACATGCTCATCGAGGCGGTCGCCTTTTACGTATTTCATGGTGTAGAAAACGCGGCCGTCCGGCAGGGTACCCACGTCGTGGATGGGAACGATACTCGGATGTTCCAGGGCTGCAATGATAAAGGCTTCTTGCCTCATTCGCTCTGCTAAGTTTGCTGTTTCATCGTCAAGATTGAGAATTTTTAGTGCAATCTTTCTGCGTAGATGTGTGTCCTCTGCAAGATAGACCGTGGCCATTCCGCCGCTGGCAATTTTTTCGATGCAACGATACTTTGTGCCGGATAAATCCGGGAGGTCCACAACCGAACGCAAGTGGTTCACGACGTTGTCAGAAAGCCAACTCATTTGAGGTCGATTCCAAGCAGGGATTTAGCTTCGCTGCGAAATTCTTCCTCGGTTAACGTAATCTCGCGCAAGTTCTCCAACAGCAAACGGCGGAATTCGCGTCTGGCAAAGGCAAGATAGTTGGTGACTTTGGTCACCGGTAAGTTGAACTCGAAAGCCAGATTCTCATAAGTAGACTTGTCTGAACTGTGGGCTTCAAGGTCATAACGTTCAAATATCTTAAAATGGACAGATTTGGACGTGCTTTCACACTCCTTCCGCAGATTTTCGACTGCAATCGAAAACAGGCTGCGAACCCATTCTTTATCGAAATAGTCTTCGATGGATTGCGAGTCGGGAAGGTCCGAGAATTTTAACTCATTTTCGGCACTGTCGAAATCCAAAGCCAGGATTTTCTTGTCGCCACCACGTTTAATTCGTTGAGCCGCTTTTTGTTCGTTGGCGAGGTATCGGTCGAGACATGTTCGCAGGTAAGTTCGAAATCGGGCCTTTTGGGGATCAAAACCCCGGAAGAAGTTCTTTTCAATCGCGGCGGAAAAGAACCCCTGAGTCAGGTCTTTGGCGTCCTCATTGGTTTTTCGCCACTTGATGCGGATGGTTTTGTAAACCGGCTTCCAGTAACTTCTGACCAGAACCTCGAATGCTTGTCTGCGTTCTTGTGGATTTTGGCTTTGTGAGGCCACAATTGCTGAAAGTTTGGTTGCCGGGAAATGACTCCGCGAACCACCAATTTTAGTATCTCTAACCAATAAATTGCCTGTTGTAGTTAGTTGGGGTCTGAAGGAAAACCGCTTTTCGAGTCATTCCCTGCATGCGTAGGGGAAAGTCTGGCACTTGCGGCTATGGATTCCCGATAAAAGCACTCACGAATGACTTTTTCAGCAGACTCTAGTACTAGTTAGCCCAAACAGTTACTTTGAATTTCTGGGGAAATTAACCAAAACTTCAAGAAAAGTCAACGGGGCGGGTTTGAGCGATTATGCAAACGAGACGTTTCATCACAACGAGTTATTTCCACCCAAATTTCAGCTCTTTTTGTTCATTGAATCTCACGATATAATCCACAACCAGCGAGTAGTTGGCAACGCCTTCTTTCACGTTGTTTGATTTCAAGTACAAATCATAGCCTCTACGCGAAAGCCGAGAAATCCACCCTTGATGGCTTTCCCACCTTTCGCGAACCTCGTTTAGGTTGAATTTGACGCCGCTGTTAAGACTGGCTTTGAAGTATTCCTTTTTGGAGCTATCGTCTTTAATCGTGGCAAAGAAATGTCTCAGAACGTTGAAGTAACCGCTGTACTGACAGAGTCGGTCGCCAGAGTTTGTGCAAACCAAATAAGCCAAAAAGTTTGCCTCAGCCTCGCTGGTGTACCCCATTTGGTGTGCCTTCTCATGAGCGATCCCGAACGGCAGCTCGAAGATCAGCAAATCGGTGTTGTAATGGACTTCGTGAAACAGGGGGCTAAACCAACCGCTGGTGGTGGTTTTGTTGAGCAACCAATTGACGACGAACGACTTTAGACCTTTGAATCCGGGGATGTTTTTGAGCTGCAATTTTTCTAAAATCGCATCATAGGATGAGTCGATCTCGGCGTTAATCTCATTCACATCATCAATGGAATAGGTCAAATTTAGGTTGTTACATTGCTTGATGATATCCACAAACGTGGAATCGAAGGCATCCATGGGCAGTTGAACATTTTCCAGGTTCAGCTTTGCTTTCAACGGTTGCCTGAAATAGTTGATGCCCCAAAAAAGATAAAACCAAACATAGATTACCGCAATCATTGTCATCAGATTTAACAGCAAACGAGTAATATGCATTCGCTTTTTCCGGATGCGATGAATAACAAACGGTATACCGAAAAGTATGATACCCCAAAGCGTGAATTCGGTAACCGAAAAATAGAATTGCCCCGAAAAATTCGACATCCACAGGGTCAGGAAAGGGTAGAGCCCGTTGGAATAATATTGCTCAACAAATTCCGGGAATTGAGCCAGAAGCTGCAATAATAAATAGAACGTGAGCGCTAAACCAATAATGCCCGCGCGCAGTTTGGTAGGAGACTTCATTTAGTTAGGAAATATTGGCGCTTTTTTCAGTTCACAAGCACAAAACAATCTTTGTCGAATCGAGAGAATCGAGTCATCAGCCATCGTAGGGAAGTTGTTGTTAAACAGAATTAATTTAACGATTAATTCCAAATTTGCAAGAACGAAATTAAAATATCGCAATATTTTGCTGCCGGCTCATTAGGTTAATTGACATACTCTTCGAAGCCCGGCCGGGAACCATCGTTTTTCGGTTCTTCCTCCTTCGACTTCGCTCAGGATGAGGCAATGTTTCACTTTAATGGCAGGGCTTCTTAATGGCCTTTTGTCTGAACAAATCGGCTGATTTCACTTATCCATGTTCGAGTTAGCGATTGAATTGGAAGACGGGATTCAGGCGGGATGTTCTTCCAGACGTTCGACCAGCCTACGAATTTGATTGGTCAGTGACTTAAAGACCGCCCGGGTAATTTCAACGTGCTCCTCGATTAACTCGTAAAATTCGTCACTGTTTATTTCCAGTACGTGGGTATGGTCGCGCGCCACGGCCGTGAATTCTCTCGGCTTGTTGTCAAGAAGCGCCAAATCTCCGAAATTGCCTTGAGAATAAATGTGTCTGATTTCCTTGTCCCCCCTTCGCAAACTGACCTCTCCCGAGATCACAAAGAATAAAGAATTGCCTCGGTCCTTTTCTTTGAAAATGATGTCGCCCTTTTCAAATTCTTTCTCTTCGGTAATCGCTGCGATCCGGGCCAGGTCCTCTGTCTTTGTTTGAGAAAAAATCTCGATGTTTTGTAAGAAAACGGCTTTTTCGACAACCGTTAGAAAATGCTCGTCTCGTTCCTCAAATTTGCGTTGCAATTCGTTGCTTTTTGTTGCCAAAACCTTTACCCGAAACTGTTAGCTATTCATCAACCATCTATCCTTATTTAGTTAGTAGATACTAATTTTCTTCCAATTGTTCAAGTGTTCTCTCGGCCGTTTCCTTTAAGATGTTTTCGTTGGAATGCAATTGTTCTCGAACTTCGTCTTCGAAATCTTGCAATTTTTCTCGACCCAGACTGTACACCGTGCACACCTGGAGCCAAAAATCGCCGTCGTTTAACAAATTTTTCAACGCTTCTTTTCGTGTCAGTCTTTGCAAATTGAAGAGTGCTCGACCTTGACGAACTTTGTGATCCAATGGGATGTCATCCAGAATAGGCAGGAGCGGAACTTTCAGATCGCCTGGCAGCAAATTATCCAAATATTCAATTGCATTCGCTCTCTCGTTCTGATCGCCTTGGGTGATGTAATAATATGAGTTGTAAATATCCTGCTGAGGATAAATGAGGGCTAGCATCCGAAAAATTCGTTCGAGGCTTTCGTCTAATTTTTCCTGCAAAGCCGGATGTAAAATGTCATCCACTTCGCGAACGTCTATGCGAAGGCGTTCCTTGCGTGCGTAGGCATGGAAAATATTTAATTTCCAGTAATAGTCTCGAATTTCAATCATTAAGGCATGGTTGATCTTGTCGCGGTCGAATTTCCACTCCGGTGAACACTTGCGGATTTTGTTCATGGATTTGATGATTTCAAATCGGATGGTCGTATTTTCATACTCTAGATTTTCAATCAGCTCGTCCCAACTCTCTTCAGTTTGAATTTGGTAAAATACGCGCGGAATTCCTTTGCGAATTTGCAAATTTACCTGAGGAGCGTGGAGAGTTGCTCTCAGTTGCGGCAAAATTTGATTTCCATAGTTAGCCAGGGCACGACGGGCAGATTTTCTCAAACGTGGATTCCCAAGCTTGGAAATCAGAACTCCAACAAATTCCTGGTGTAAAACTTTCCCCGCACTTTCAATTGCAACCTCTTGCACCTTACTGGAAGAATCCCTCATCAGCGCTATCAGATAGTCATGGAGGCCCAATCCATGAGCAACCATCCCCAAAACTCTTGCTGCCTCGATACGCTCTATTTCCGATGGGTGAGCAATCATCTTTTTCAGGACATCTTGTCCTTCTTCTGAAAGCTTCCCGGTATGAGTTACCAGAGAGGCCAGCATCGCGCCTCTGATCTTTGGTTCCGGATCCTCAAGAAACTCGCTAATGCGATCGCTGGGACAGGGATCACAATAAGCCCAGACGAAGTGTATGGCTTCAGTACGAACTTCGATATCATCATCTGACATCAGCGGCATAATATGGTCCACCATCTCTTGCCGACCGAATTTGAACAATATTCGTAATGTCTGGGCCCGAATTTGGGGGTCCCAATGTTGTAACAGGCGGAGTAGATGGTCCACAACATCAGTGTTTGAGACAAGCTCCAGCAAACTCAAGGAATAGCGTACTTTTTGGTTGTCCTTGCTATGCAGGCCCTTTATGAGAGTCCTCACTGTTTCGGCATCCAGGGTTTCGATGACGCGTTCCTCAATATCTACGTCCCGTCGGATTAGCAATCTCTTGATCGAAGTGAGATATTCCTTGCGCAAAGCTATGGTTGTACCGATCCAGGCGACTAAGACGATCAGAGAAAGAATACTCAAGTCCGTTAGATCGAACGCCAACATCACTGTAAACAAAATAATTAAACCTGCAGCGACACCACTGGCGAGGCGATTGACAAATACATCAAGAAGCAGCTTGGCCTTCACCCTGACATCGGATGGAATTGGCAAAAACAGCAGCTCTCGGGAAGATTGCATCAATGAGTAGGTAAACGTTTTGTCGGTAATTTTTAGAAACCCGGCTAGCAAAATGGTTGGAAAAAACATAAATCCGAGAGAGCCTAGTGAAAGAATGATTGGCACCAAAATGAGCGTAACGCCAATGCCAAATCTTTTTAGAATCTTGCCTGTTAAGAAGAATTGAATGACAAGCGAAAAAGCGTTGAGCAAAGCAAAGAATTCTCCGAAAAATTCCGTTCTGGCAAATTTGGTTACGTAGTTGTTTTCTACGATGGAATTAAATTGGTAATCGATAACAGTGGAGACAATGACTGCAAGCACGATCATGGCTCCGATAAGGTGAAGATGCCGCCGATTAATATTTTCGCTGAGCAATTTGCCTGTGTCCTCAGCTGTTGTGACCTGCGTCGAAGAAAGCTCTTTGCTCGGTTCTTTCCTCGGGACACGTTTTTCAATCACCCGTACGATGACAATACTCAGAAGCAGAGCTATCCCCGCGATCAACAGAACATCCTCCGTCTTGAAGGCTGTGGACACGGATAAATCCGCGGCCAATCCGCCAGTGATGCCTCCCAATGTCCCCATGCTCAGAATGAGTCCATACAATCGTTTTGCTTCTCGCGGATTGAAGAAATCGTTGGCAAAGCTCCAGAAATGTGCGATGAACATATAATTGAAGAAATTGAGCCAAATATAAAATGTCGCGGGAACCCATTTTTCTGGCAATTTTACCAACCACCAAAAGGCCAGGAGATTGAGCAAAAGAAATCCGATGGTGCTGGACATAAACGTGGCTCGATTGAGAATCCCGGATAGCTTGGAGTCGACGAACACTAAGATACCGGTGAAAGCAGCGGTGGCCAAATACATGTACGGAAGTTTAGCGGCGCCAATTTCGGACAGAAACAGTGAATTCCGAACCGGCTTTAATACGGTGATAGAAAAAATCACAAAGAAAAAGAAGACCCCCATGAGAAGGGT
>JAABYK010000539.1:11358-18139 GCA_011775825.1 Candidatus Zhuqueibacterota bacterium
TTTTGGTAGAATGGAATTTCAATGATTTGGCGAATGGTTGATATCAACATTGATTGCGGATTCCGGCTCTGATCCTACGTGTCGTCTCAAGATTTCACTATCCGAATCCCGAAATCCGCAATCTTGTCTGCCTTTAAAAACATTCTTTCTTATTTGTCTATTCCTAATTCGTTATATTGGATTGACAAGCTGGAAAAAAGTTCCACACAGCTAATGGGGTTTGTTCAATCAGTGCTGTTGTTTAAGTATTGGCGCCAATCCTGGGGAGTGTTTAGATTCGCAAGGGCTTTTTGATCACTGACTTGAATAAAGTCCGATTTGACGAGTTCAAACAAAGAGTGCAGACTGTGCTGCCCTCGTTTGATCTGCTTTTCAATTAAGGGAATGCAGCGTTTCGAATAAACTGCACAAAGAGGCTCCAAACCGCGCCGTGAACGCAAACCTAAAATGTCCTGATCCGTGTGTTTTTCTTGAACCGTTTGTATGACCGCTTCGGAAATGAATGGCAGATCACAAGCAAGGAAGAAATTGTAAAGCAGCGGCGAATCGACAAGCCCGGCATGCACGCCGCTAATTGGACCTAAGTGAGGAAAAATGTCCGAGATCGTGCGATACCCGAGAAAAACATATTCATCGGGTGAGTTTGTGACAATTTTGATGCTCTCTTTCTCACCGGGGATGGCTGAGATCACTCTCTCTATCAACGTCTCGCCATTGATTTTCAGCAAGGCTTTGTTCTGTCGCATCCGACTGCTCTTGCCCCCGGCAAGTACGTAATAATTCACTGGAAAGTCGTCAAGCTTCACATTAGATGAAGTTAATTCACAATCTAAATTAAGATTTTAGCTGATTATATCAAGTCGATACATAGATTTTCAAGAAAGATATGGCGCGGTTCACAAGTGGGTGTTTCATTCTTTCGGAATGATGTTGTTGTTAATTATGAATTGGGCAAACAATTGAGCCTTAAGTCTTGCGCCTCTTAGATTCACGTGTCGGCCATCCTGATAATATTTTTTATCCTTAGGAAAAATACTTGCCAAATCGAAAAAATTAACATCTTGTACTGCTGCTATTTCTTGCAATACATTTTTGGCTTCCTCATGCGCGTAAATATATTCTTGCGAGGATGCCCTTGGTTCGTTCTTAAAAAGTGGTGAGTAAGCGAAAGAAGCCAAGATAGTTCTTATACCTCTGTGCTTTGCCAAAACCACAATATTTTCGATGTTTCTTTGAAAATAAACGGGCTTATTAACCCTGAGCATTTCCATTGCACTCACATTTTTGAAGATGTCTTGTGGATAAACATGTCTTATTTTTTGTGATTGAAATTTAGCGCCATAAAAAGTCTCCGCACGACGATCAAGGGTTCTTGAAATATCAACATGCGGTGTACTTAACCCAGCTCGTATCAAGAAAAATCTTATCAAGGTACTATATTCCAAAATAGTGGGCATGAATACATCGGAAACATTTGGTGCGCTTCGGCCGGAGTTGTCACCTTTGTAGGCTTCGGGTGGCCAGACAAAGCGTGTATGGATATCATTAATTGCATGGTTAATGATGATCATATCTGGCTCGATATCTGCAATCCTGAACTCAAAATTAATCAACGACTCCCAGCTACTCCATCCCGGGGCACCCGCGTTTATGACATTTACGTTACTATATCCACGTTCGTGAAGCTCCCTTTCAAGTAACTCCGGATAGGCGTGTCGATAGTCTTCAACGCCTGAGGTGTAGGTAGTTGAACCTCCGATGCAAACAATTCTATACTGTTCTTGGGGTTTTGGGATAGTAATTTCATCTCCTCGATAACCAAGAGAATTGTGTTTGTTTTTGCCTTTTCTATAATTTGGTGTGAGATAATTGCCCAGGTATCTATGGTAAGCTTTCTTATAAGATACAAGCTCCGTCGTTTGGGATTTTTTCTTTAGTTGCCGCAAGGAGGCATATCGCATAAAAGTCTTTTCGTTTGCAAGGTTGTTTAAGTATGCGCGAGCACTTATTTCCAGAAGAATACACACTGTGCTTATCGAGACAATTGAAATCAAAATATTTTGAAGAAGCACTTTATATTCTATTTTATCTCTTATCTTCAAAGTTTCTTTTCTCATTAGGTCAACTTCCCCAAAAACGGTTTGATCTTTTTAACAATCTCACCGTGACAGCGCCCGTTGCTGGCGACGAAGCCCTTTTCGTTAAAAACGCTTTTCTTGTTATATTTCAGTGGTTCACCCCAGCAGTCGGTCATTTGGCCGCCGGCCTCCTGCAAGATAATCTCCGGGGCACAAGTATCCCATTCCTTGGTTTTTGAGTTTGGATGCAAGTACAGGTCGCTTTTTGTTTCCACCAGCAGCCCAACTTTCAACCCGACGCTACCGGAGGAAACCTCTTTATTGATCTGCAAGGCATTTTTCATGGTGTCCACAAGCGCCGCTCTGTGGGAACGACTGATCACCAGCCGCATGTCTTTAATTTCCGCAACGTCAGAAATTCTTAACGGCTGTGTGTCGCCATTCCGAGAAAGAAACGCCCCTTGCTGCTTGATCGCATAGTAAAGCGTCCTCGTGGTCGGTTGATAGACTACGCCAAGAATAGGGCGGCCGTTCTCGACCAATCCGATCATGATCGCAAACTGCCCAATTCTTTCGATAAACTCCTGGGTGCCATCCATCGGGTCCACAAGCCAAACGCGATTCTTTTCTAATCTGCTCAGATCATCTTTGGATTCCTCGGCCAGGATTCCATCTTTCGGAAAGTGTTTTTTTAGCTCTCCTGTAATAAATTCGTTGGAAGCTTTGTCAGCCAGTGTAACGGGTTCCGCCTCTTTCTTCAGTTCGACATCGTAATCATTGTGGTAGTACTGCATCACGATTTGTCCGGCTTCTTTGGCTAACTTTTTGGCAATTTCAAGCTCGTTGCTCAGCATCGTCCCTCCTTGTTGATCATGTTTGGACATTGATTACTTAGTTTACAAAAAAGCCTGTTTCCTCAAAAGAAAACAGGCGATGGGTTTAGTCAAATTAAATTGGCTCTCGCTGTCATCTGTCCGTCAATTGCTGCAGGCTATCTCGTTGCATGTCGAGACGAATGATGTCACAATTGTTGTCCCATAATTGCGTAAAGACCAGACTCGACTCATCTGCGGAAATTCTAACTTCTCCTAAGTCGCCTTGGACTCTATAAATCATTTCGGCATCTTTATTGATCAAATTGAGCCGCCAAAGTTCCGTGATATCCGGTTCCGGGGATTTCTGGAAATACAAGTCTCGTCCAGATGAATTTAAAGCAAATTTGGGAAATGCACGGATCGTAAAATCGGAATATAAGATCGTGCTGGAATTGTCCTGCAAATCAACTTTCACTATAGAAAATAAGCCATCACTTTGCGGAAAATCCTCATCAGGCAGGCTGGTGAAACTAAGAGTTAGAAACGAGATGTCATCAATCCAGGCAATATCCGGCCACCACTCCAAATCCGAATACGAGACCCAACTTTCGGTGTCGAAGATTTGCTTTTGTCGACCACCTTTTTCGAGAAGAAAATAATTGAAAAAGAAGAAGTCATTACGTTGTGCTCGTTTTATGAGTAGTTGTTTGGAATTTTGAGGAGAAGTTGTGATGATTTGTCCCGTCCGACCGTGCGGTAAATCTGCAAGTCCTAACATCTTGTATCCCTCAGATAGCGGGAGACCCATCGAAGACTCCAGCAAGACTTCTTTGCCAGTTTGCAAATTAATGTACCAAAGTTCCCAATCCTCGATTTCTTCGTAAGGCAGATTCTGAGCTTGTGTGGCAGGTACCGCTTTGAGCAATAGAATTGCATTTTCATTCGAAAGCACGGTGTAGTCCAAAACTCCCTTACTTGAAAGGTAGTAAGCCGCATGTCCCCCGAGGTCTGACTTGGTTAACACATAATCCCAGGGGTTGGGTGCCTCCGGATTGCCCGTGAATACCAGGAAAACAACCTGGTTGCCGTTTTGGACGAATCTGGGATTCATTTCCAGGTATTCTCGAGACTGCGTGATGTTCTTGAACTGAAACTTCGAGGAGCATTCAAACGGAGTGGACCCCATCGCAGTCGAGCAGAATGGTATTAAAAAGACCGCCAATAACACATGAAATTTAATTTTTACGATGGCCATGTTTTCATCCCTAAGTTTCGATTTTGTCCTTTTTATATAAGACAACATTCGGTCGCTGTTTTTCCCATTCACTCTTTAAATAACTTTAAAATCAGTTGAAATATTGCAACTTTAATGCCAACCCGAACTTACCTTCGAGTGCCAAAACTGAAATAAAAACTGAAAGAGTTAAATCCATGAAGTTCTGATTAAATGATAGTTATGTTTGTGCAAACATAAGTCTTGGGCGGTCAAACTAGGCCTACCTTTCTTAAATCCGAACTCATATGCACTTCATGAGCGGTTCATGTATTTATGATAAAATTTTCATGATTCAATGACACAACTTTTGGGAGTTCTTTTAATTGTCTCAGGATAGAACACGCGATTTCAATTCCGACAAAATCGATGCTTTCGTAACATAGTGCAAACGTCTCGTTTGCGCAGTGAAATGGAATATCAGGACTGATACAATCCGTCTTGCATTTACTGAACGACCTGCGACCATCGGAAGCGTCAAACCCTTTTAAGCTTAAGTCTTAACAAGGAAAAACTCTGACATTGAATTCGGAAACAAACAGTGGGGATGGCAAATAGCCGAAGGAAACTTATACTCTTGTCTGATCGTTCGTAGGGGCCGCTAACCTTTGTTATCAACGAATTACGGCCACACTACGAACCCCAGGACTATGTAATTCGCAATGCCGTGATTACGGCGACTGCGGGTCTTAACCTTCGAGCACTAAATTAAATACGGAGGAATCAATCTTTACAAGATCGTGCAGTTTTTCATGCACGGCGATGTTGATCCGATCCCCGTGGTGGGCGAGCCGGTCCAGCAGTTTATGCAAATGTTTCAGTTCAGCTTCATGCAGCTCCTCGATCCGAAGTGTCACGGAGGAGGTGGTGTCGTCCAGGACTTTTTCTAAATGATGGACGATGCGGATAAAGAAATGGCGATCCACACAGCCTTTCACTGAAATGCGCAGATTCGCAGCCGCATGTTTCACGTGTTCTAAAGACACCTCCAAATCGCCGAGGCGGAGATAGCGATGAAATGCCGTTTCAATGAGTTGTAGGTAATTTTGGGTTAGCTGATTGACCTTCTCAAATTCTTGCACGAAATGGCGTTCGACATAATCTCGCATGGACAGTCCCACAATCCAATCCTGAACCACCAGAGGAATCAGTTGTGGCGTGAAAAACGGGATCGTCCGAAAGAAATGGAACAGCCGCGAAACGCCGCCGGGTAGTAATCCCCGGAGGAAGAATCTTCGCAAAATCTGAAGTTGTTCTTCCAACGAATAGTTTCCCTGATAAATCGGATGTGTCAGATAACGGATTTTGTTCTTAATTCGTTCCGCTATATTCCGAGGTTCCAGCAGTCGGTAATAAAGGGCGCGGTAGCCTTTGATCATCTCTTCGTAACTCATTTGCTTGGGAATGACATTGGTGGAAAGCTTGGTGTTGTCCGAACTATTGGCGCCGGGAATGAGCCGGCCTTCTTTTTCGAGCCGTTCGTACAGTGGTGTTTTTGGCGCAGCGGTCAACAGGCCGATCATCGCCGCATGAATTCCCGATTTCATGATAAACTGATACTGCTTTTCAAACGTTTCCTCAGTGTCGTTGTCAAACCCAACGATAAATCCTGCCAGAATTCCCATACCATAGGAATAGATTTTCCGAACGGATGAAAGGATGTCTTGCCGGGTGTTCTGCATTTTCTTGGTCTCTTTTAAGCTCTCTTCGTCCGGNNAAAAGTTCGTCATCGTGAGCCATGTTCAGACTGGCTTCCGTGCCGAAATGGAAGCGATACTCATGTCGTTCCTGGTAGTCCTTCAGGAAGGCCATGAGATCTTTTGCGAGGCGCTTGTTTCCGATCAGGTTGTCATCCACAAAAAACGCACTGTTTATGTTCAGCTTTCTCAGGGCGTCCAGTTCCCGGCCGACCTGATCCAGGGATTTGGTTCGCGGTTTGCGACCGAACATGACGATGATGTCGCAGAATTCACAGCGAAATGGGCAGCCGCGAGAGAATTGCAGACTAACGGTGGAATATTTGTCTAACTTGAGCAGATCAAAACGCGGGACAGGCGAGTCGGTCAGCGCGACCATTTCGGATTCACTGTAGAGCTGTTTTGGTTTGTCTAGTTCGAAGTCCCGGCAGAACTCCGGCCAGATATATTCGGCTTCGCCCGCAACAACCGCGTTTGCCAGGGATTCATATTCCTCGGGACATAATGAGGCGTAGCTGCCGCCCGCAACCACGTAGTATCCCTGCTGTCTGTAGAAGGTCAACAGTTCCTGCTGGCGTTTGAATTGCACCCCCATGCCGCAAATTCCCACAATGTCCGCCTGCGGCTGCAAAGGAATCGATTCGATGTTCTCGTCGATAATTTCGACTTCCCATTCTTCCGGACACAGCGCAGCCAACGTCGCCAATCCCAGAGGCGGATTGACGGTGCGCTTATTTGGCAGGACTTCTTCGATGGCCCATTTGAAACTCCAAAAACTTTCGGGGAACTTCGGATTGATGAGCAGTAAACGCATGGGTGGGATCTCCTTATCTTATGGGGTTGATAATATATAGCTTTGTTGTGGGGCGAAGATAGGAAATAAAAAGTTAACCTGCAAAGGAAAATCGAAAAAAGTTT
>JAABYK010000023.1:0-4668 GCA_011775825.1 Candidatus Zhuqueibacterota bacterium
GAATCAGCCTGGCGTGTGGAGACATGATTCCTCCCTCCGATGAGTCTTTTATTTATTTGTGATCTGGTACACACAAAGACGTGTCACATCTACGGACACATTGCCTGTCGTTTGTTTGCTTGCGGCGCAGTTCGATATGGTTTAATTCGTAGATGGCGTTCTTGAAACAGATGCTTATTTGTACGATGATCTGAGACCTGGAAATCTCTCAGAAAAGCAGATAATTTTCACAAGATTTGGCTCCATGAGGGAATGGCTTGGTTTATTCTAATAATAACGGAACTTCTCTTTTCCTCAATACCGCGTTTTAGGTATTTTTCAGGCTTTAAAGAGCAATAGACATGAGCGAGAAATTAGAGTTTTTGATCTCCTCTACTGATTTTATTCTTGGCATGACAATGGAATTTTTTGTTGCGAACGTCAAAGATGGGTTTTACATTTAACATCCTGGCAGGTGCTAAGCGCGATTGTATCAAGATGCCATCTTATCAAGTATCTTTCACGTGGACAAACTAAGAATGCAAGACCGGAGCCATATTATTTTATTTATTATTAATGTATAGGCCATAAAAATGAAAAATGCAAGTTTTTTTGCCAAACTCCAAAATACGTTTAATGCAGGTAAGGTCATTTTTTTTCATTGTGGGTTAGAAGTCCTAATTTGTCAATTACTTTCTCTGACCTAACGTCGGAATTGTCCGACGGTCTCTATTGTAGAGGTGAATGAATGCGAAAGGTAAGACTTTTTATAGCAAACAGTTTGGACGGATACATCGCTCGCAAGGATGGCAGCGTTGATTGGCTCTTCACGGATGGTGACTATGGAACAACGGAATTCTTCAAGTCAGTCGATACCGGTTTGATGGGGCGTAAAACCTATGACATGGCGTTGAGTTTGGGCGGGATACCTGATTCTCCTAAGGGAATGAAGTATTATGTCTTGTCTCGTGCGCCAAAGAGTAGCCCCGACGAAAGGGTGCAGTTCGTTTCAGATGACATCCGGAGTTTTGTCGAGTCGTTGCACCAGACGGAGGGCAAAGATATTTGGTTGATGGGTGGAGGTGAGTTGGTTGAAGTCTTCTTGAAAGAGCATTTGATAGATGAGATCATCCTGACCGTTCATCCCGTCATTTTGGGTGAAGGCATTCCGCTTTTTCGAGGTGAGCCTCAGCAAACCGATTTGAGACTTGTCGCCTGCAGGTCCTACGAAAGTGGAATCGTGCAAGTCCATTATGGAAAAAGATGATAACGGATAACGGCTCATTTCTGCCACGGCCGTTGAACAAATGCCAGCAGCAAACAGTGCTAAGGCACTGTCACCAGTCTGGTTTGTTTTCCTGGACGAATACTACTTGGCCCGCCGCGGTTCGGACAGTGCCTCACTCGCACCTCAGCAGCGAGGCAGCACGACCGAGGCGGATTTTGCAGCCTCGCCAGTTATTTCGTAAGAATTTTTCTACTCATCAAATATTTGCGGATGACTTGAAATTTTTCATAGGATTCGTTGATAAAAATAATTAAATTAGGATCGCAATTCGATTCGAGAACTGAAGATTGTGCTCTCTCGAAAGACTCTTGGAACAGCAGGTTAAGTACACTTAATGCCCCTGGCAACCGACACTGGCTAGATTCCACTTGTCCAAGACAAAAGTTAAATTCCGAGGTGTCCCCATGGCCAAAAGGCGTCAACAAAAAGCTGGCCAGAATACGGCCCAAGATGCCGCACTATACACAATCCTCGAAGGAACCGCTTCAGAAACTGGCGAGCAGTTCTTTGCTGCCCTGGTAAAGAATCTGTGTCGTGCGTTGAAGACCCACGGCGCATGGGTAACCGAATATCTGGAAGACTCCCGTCGACTGCGCGCCCTGGCTTTCTGGTTGGGCGGAAAATTTGTGCCTGATTATGAGTATGAAATCACCGGGACCCCATGTGAAGCTGTGATTGAAAAAACCTGCTTGATCCATGTCCCCGACCAAGTTGTCAACCTTTACCCACACGACCCAGATCTGAAGCCCATCGGCGCGGTAAGTTACATGGGCGTGCCGCTTTTGGATGTGGACGAAAGGATTCTCGGCCATCTGGCTGTTCTCGATACCCAACCGATGCCCGAAGAACCCCGGAACTTAGCCCTTTTCCAGATTTTCGCGGCACGTGCGGTTGCTGAACTGCGTCGAATGCGCGCGGAGTCTGAAATTCGGGAGCGCGAGGCAAAACTCGGCCAACTCATCGACAGCGCCATGGACGCCATTCTCGAACTCGACCGGAGACTAACTGTGACGCGCGCGAACCCGGCGGCTGCCAAGGTGTTCATGTGTGACCCTGACCAGATTGTCGGAAGAAGTTTCACTCAGTTTGTCGCTGGTGACTCAGAAGAAAAACTTGGCAAACTCATCAAGGAGCTGGATGCTCGTCCTTTGGGCCAGAAATATCTCTGGATAGCAGGGGGTCTTAACGCAAAATGCGAAGACGGAGAGCCGTTTCAGGCCGAAGCAACACTCTCTCAGTTCCAAGCACGACGTGGGACGTTCTACACGCTTATCCTCAGAAATGTAAACGAGAGAATCGAAGCCGAACAGAAGATTCGCTCGCTCAGCAAAGAGACTGAATATCTTAGAGAAGAATTAAAGGCTTTGCAAGGTTTCGACCAAATTATCGGGCAGAGTAAAGCGCTCCTACAAGTCTTGCACGACGTCAAACAGGTGGCGGAAACGGACACCACAACACTCATCCTTGGCGAAACCGGTACTGGCAAAGAATTGATCGCTAGAGCCATCCATGCTGAGAGCAAAAGACAAAACAAACCTCTTATCAGAGTCAATTGTGCCGCAATTCCGGCTTCGCTCATAGAAAGTGAACTGTTTGGGCACGAGAAAGGTGCGTTTACAGGCGCCACAACGAAACGCGATGGCCGTTTTGCCCTGGCGGACGGAGGCACGATCTTTCTTGACGAAATCGGCGAACTCCCCCTTGATCTTCAAATCAAGCTTCTGCGGGTTTTGCAGGAAGGCGAGTTCGAACCCGTTGGCAGCTCCAAAACCCGAAAAGTCAACGTACGCGTGCTGGCGGCAACCAACCGCGACCTCCATCAGGCAGTACAGGATGGCACCTTCCGCGAGGATCTTTACTACCGCCTCAATGTGTTTCCCATCGAAGCGCCGCCTTTGCGGGAACGCGGTGACGACGTCGTGCTACTGGCGGAAGCATTTGCCAAAAAGTTCGCCCGGCGAATGGGGCGCAGGATCGAGCCGTTTACACCGGAATGCATCCGACGCCTGAAAGGTTACCATTGGCCTGGCAACGTGCGAGAGCTGCATAATGTGATCGAGCGAGCTGTTATCACCGCCAGAAATGGTCGGCTCAACCTGGAGCGAGCGCTGCCCGAAAGGGGCGAAGAGACCGGCATCGCGCCAGCGTTCGCGGTCACTGACAACTCCAGTCATATCCTCACGGTTGAGGAATTGCTGAATCTGGAAAGAAAGAATCTGCTCCGGGCATTGGACGCTCGCGACTGGCGCGTCGCGGGTGAAAATGGCGCTGCTCAACTTTTGGGCATCCCCCCGTCTACTTTAAGCTCGCGCATGAAAGCGCTCGGGATCAAACGTCCACAATGACCCTTCCACTCTAAACTTTTCCAAAGCGTTTTCAGAACGATATCGACAGGATCTGCGCTAAGAGAACCAGAGTTTATCCCCAACCATTTTCTCTCTTTCCTTTTACCCGTTGTATTGACTGCTCGTTAGATCTCGTCACATCCACTCACGAGATCTCGTGACTTACGAGATCTCGCAATCCATTTGCTCTCTACCACACCAACTCCAACCTTTTATTTATATAAACTTTAATCACTCTAATACGGATGTGGCATAGTTGCTGCCTGTGGTCACACTGAATGAAGTTTGAACGGATTAGAAAATTAATAAGGCTTTGAGGAAATAGATTCCAATTTGATAACCACAAGGTTAAGGTCATGGAACTCGGATTCATAGCTGGCACCATCTCAACGACGATTTTTACGGTAAGCAACATTCCAATGTTGGTGAAAGCCGCGAGAACGCGCAGCCTGCGCTCTTATAGCTACACGCACATCGTGATGAACAATGCGGCGAATCTGATTCATTGGCTTTACGTGCTGGCACTGCCTTTTGGTCCGATATGGGTGTTGCACAGCTTTTACACCATCTCTGCCCTGCTGATGCTGGTCTGGTATCTGCGCTACGAAAAACGAAGTTCAAAATCGTTAGCGGACAAAAGAACCAGGCGCAACCCGTTCAGCCTGCCGGTTACACGAGGATGTCGGACGCTTAATAAGTCCCGTTCTTATGACCACAAGAACTTGCTCCTGCACAAACTTCGCTCAAGACTGATAGCGATTTTCGCAGTGTCGCTAACCATCTGTGTAGGCAGCAGTTTGGCCACGCTGTTGGCTGACAATGCCGAGTCTGCGTACATCGACCCGCATGAAATGACAGACCGGCAGGTCACTGTGTCGGTCGAACGAACGCCCTGGTTCAGGAAACCGGAATTTGTGCAAGTGATGGAAAAACATGATCGATTTCTGCCAGAGCTTGTTAAATGGAGACGGTTGTTTGGCCAGCATGCCGACGAGTTGGCACGTTTACTTAAATCGTTTCCTGGCAGTGAAGGCCTGAGAAACGATTAAAGTAAAC
>JAABYK010000023.1:4717-5884 GCA_011775825.1 Candidatus Zhuqueibacterota bacterium
CGCTCAGTACCACCTCTGGGATTCGACGCGTTCCATCGGTGATAGGCACATCCAGCCAGTGACATTGTCGGAAACCAGGTTTGTCAATCAATGCTGTGTGGAAAAGATGGTGGAGGGTCAAAGCACGGACATTGCAATTAATGTTGTCAGTCCGAACCATGGCATTACGGGATGGGTCTCAAAGACGCAGCACGGACAGCTGGAACTGCCGCACATTGGGTATCTGGTGAACGAAACGACTTTGATCTGGATTTGTCAAATGAGGAAGCCGGGCAGATTATTTCAGGCCAACACTCGCTGGTTCCTGTTTTTGGAAACGGTAAATCTTTCTGTGAATCCGGCGGAATACCGCATCTACGGACAAATGGTTGAGATCGTCGATGGCAAGTTCGCCGTTGACGCTAAACAGCGCGGACAGCATCACGGCGTCTATTACGCAGCGGTTAGAAAACAAACGATTAGTTAGCTAGCTAAGTTAGTGCAATTCAATTACTCTATACTCATAACCGTGCAATCAGTTAAGTATGGATTGTCAAATGTGGCCATTTCACCGACATTTTTGCCTGGAATAAGAAACAACCTTGCCGACAGAGGCTTGTTTGAAAGTTTTACAGATAAAGCCGCGAGGTCTTCCAGAAGTTCGGCCAACAGACTTTTCGGTGTATCCCCTGGCAGTGGGATGACGTCCAGGCCCGTGCCGCTTATACTTGAATAAAGCAGGAGTTCTTGTACGGTGTATCGCCCCTCGGTCGCACGTTTGGCTAAGACTTTATCTTCGATGACCGGCAACATTAGACCGGAGTAGCCACATGTTTTTATCTCTAGCTCCTTTAAAACATCCGTTATTGCCGCACAAGCGCTGAGGGTGGAGGCCGCTCCAAACGGCACGTTTGAGAGGGTTTCAATGGCCTCCCCGATGCTTGCATCTAATCCCGGGGCAGGTGAGACGTCCATTCCCGAATACTTCCGATGTTCGTTCCTGGCAACTCGAATGGCTATTTTTTCAACCGTCGCCAGTTTGGCTTCCATGAGTTCTTTTAACTTGACTTTTGCGTCGCGTACACTTTCTGAGTTTTGAAATGCTGCTTTTAGCAATCTCGGAGATTCAAGTCCAATCGCGAAATTCTGGTCGCCCTGATGGTAAGCTGCCGGGAAAAAGGGAATGTT
>JAABYK010000023.1:5990-10890 GCA_011775825.1 Candidatus Zhuqueibacterota bacterium
TCTATCTTCTGTGATGACCGGCCCTATTGAAAGCACAACGTTTTTTTCGCTTATGAGCGAATCTATGTCTTTTAGCGCGGAGATGGCTTTCTCTCGCGGCTCATTTAGGGTTTCATTCAGAGGTTGAGTTGCGATTCGCAGAGTTTGCACCTCATAGCCGGCTGTTTCGAATTCTTTATTGGTCCGAGCGAGGAAGGCCAGTGCAGACTCGATTGTTGACAAATCCGAAAGGCTTGCCAAATTTACTCCGGCGGTGATTGTACGGATTCGAAATAGAGGTTTATCTCTATTTGCTTCTTTTCCGCGGGCATAAGTCCCAAGCGTTAGAATACATACGATTATCAAAAACAGACGATTCTTCATATTTCCTCACCTTGCTTTTCAGGCGTTTAGACTGTAGGCTGTTAGGTTTGGCATAATGTATTCCTCTACAGTCTAAAAACCTACAGCCTATCCGCCTGGAGTTGATTTGCACCAATTGCTATTCCGCTATCAGAAAGTAAGCGTCAATCCTGAGCCGATTTCCAGTCCGGTGAGGTTTGGCCCTTCGTCAAAGCTTCCAAGGAAGTATTTGAGGACGATGGGCAAATTCAGACTTCTGTTGAGCGCAAATTCGGGCGCAATTCCGAATCCGAACAAATTGATGCCAGCAGAAGTGAGCGTCGTTTGGAAGGATTCAAATCCGGGCGCTTCCTGGTAGAAACGCGCTTCGAACAGCAGTCGAGTGGTTATTGTGGGACTGAAACGCATGCGGTAATGGCTCATGATTTCGAGTTGATTAGGGAACGTTCGTTCGCTTTCTGTGAACAGAGGCTCACCGAGGAAGATGGCGAGCTCGTTCTTGTCACGACTGCGATAACGGGCAAACAACCAGAACTCATTGAAATTGAAATACTTACGAAATTGAGCGTTGATGACGATTCGATTTCCCGGTGCAAATATGTCCGCCTCGCCCAGCTTGTCAGTGGCAAATGTGGTGAAAATGACGTCAGCACTCAACGTGGTGGTTGGGCTCAGGCGTGCGTCGAATCCGCCCGTTACCAGGATTTCATCCCCGGGTTTATAATGTTCTACAAAGTCGTTGCGCGGAGTGAAGTTCCCTTTTAATTGATAGGAGGCTCCCAATCCGAAAACTAACGCTTCGCTTATGGGCACAGCCCAGGTAAATCCCGCAGAAACGTTGAGTCCCTGTCCGAAGTTGGGCGTCCGCATGTCAAAGATGTTGTTGCTTATCACCGTGGAGGTCCTGAATTCTGACGTATCAAGCTTTGTTTGACCGCTTGGCAAGTTCAATCCAAGATCCAAAACCACATTGGCGGGTTCCAGATAATAGCTGAGGTTCAATTGCGTGTCTGTGAGGCCGCTGATCGTTTCCATGTTGTCGCCGGTGGCGCTGGCCTGGTTGCCACGCAGAGTCACGCTGAAGTTACGGTTGACCGGATAGTATATAGAAAGCGGCACGGTCACTTCGGAGAAGTCGTCCGCATCGTCGAGCATCCAACTTTGATAGACAGGCATCATTCTCAGCAGAGATTCTTGTTCGATGATGTTTTGAGATAACGCCTGCCCGGTCATGAGTATCAAAGACAAAATAATGATTGAGAGCCGTTTCATTGTGGTCTCCAAATTTGTTTTATCGAACCAAAATTAGCTTGCGCATGGCTGTAAGCTCGCCACTCCTCAATCTGTAAATATACACGCCGCTCGACACCGAGCGACCGAGGACATCTTCGCCATCCCATTGAGCAGTGTGAACGCCTCGCTGTTTTTGTTCATCCACAAGAGTTTTCACTTTTTGGCCCAACAGATTGTAGATTTCAAGCACCACGCGTCCCGGTTCAGCGATCTGATAGCGAATGGTGGTTTCGGGATTGAATGGATTTGGGTAGTTTTGCAGCAAAGCAAACTCGATGGGCATCAATGGGATGCCCGCATCGTTCTGTTCCGCAAAGCGTTGCGTCCCGAGGATGATTTTTAGACGTCGTGTTGGCAAAGATTTGTCGAGCTGCACCGTAAAGGTGTTGCTCTGTTGCGAAATTACAGTCTGATAGTCCAGGTCCAGTATAAATCGTGAGAAATTTTCGAGCAGGGTGCCTTCCTCCTGAAGGGTGATTTGTATCGACTGATTCGGCAGGGCAGAGGAGATAACCAAATCCCATTCCTGACCCCGTCCATTCATCGGTTTGAAATTGCTGGCGTACAGGAGATCGTTTTGCTCGATGGACAGCCGGACATATTTCCCAATAGGTGGCGGATCGAGGAAATCGTTTCCATCCATTGTCTCGGAAGCGTTTTTATGGAACCCAAGAAAATTCTGGCTGTCTCGAAGCTTTGTGCCCGGAATGGTCGCCACGATCTGCAGTTGATAATCTCTGGCCGTCTCGAAAGGCGAGGTTTTGCTTGCGGCCTGTTGCGCCGTAGTCGCTTCGGTGGTTGGGAACGCCAAAGTTACAGGGGTGCTTTCGAGATTGAACACAAAATAGCCTTCCCACGGTTGCACGACGGTTTGATTGAAGATGTATTCGGTGCCGTCAAAAAAGACCGGATTTTGAACGTTGCCATTGGCAGCCACAGCGTCCCAATCCACGGCAAAGGCGAATGGAGTGGAGATTTGATTCCAGCCTGGCTGGATGGTGATCTCAAACGGTTGAGACGAATTCACCGACTGGGCGGCTTCGACATCAAAGGCATTGCCGTCTCGGGTGATGAGCCAGAAGGCGGTGCCCGGCGTAAATTGAGCGTTGATGTTCGGTCGTTCCGAATAAACGTCATTCTCAAAACGGAAAATGCGCCACTGACGGGGCAGCACGTTGTATTCGCCGTAATCGTCCTGAAGCACTGCATCGATTTCTGGATTGCTCAAAATTAGTGGCACGGAAATTATTTTGTGGGTTTGCGCTTCGAGTGCGGATTGAAATTGGAGTTGGTCCACCTGTATAACGAGAATCGCCGGATTGTTTATGGGGTTATCTTGCGGAAAGGTGACCTCAGATTGCCCATCAGAAAAGGAAACGTAGTATTCAACCCCGCGGATGGAAACAAAGTCCGAAGGGATGGTCCCGACAAAGTTATCACCGACCTGATTTAACGAGGTGACCTGATATGTGGTCTCACCGGCGCGTCTGAAAAACAATTGGGTGCTGGTCGGTTGAAAACTCAGCTCTGAGGTTGCATTGATATCGGCATTGTTGCCCGGTGTGGCGTTTTGAGGCGGCTCCACGGTAACAGTCCCTGTGGTCTCGGTAATGGTCAAGAACTGATTTGCTGCTACATTAGCTAAAGTTTGAACAACACCGGATGGCCATTCCACAACCACCGAGTCCACTGTGGTTGCGGTGCCTAAACCAAATTCCGCGTTCAGGCTGTTCTGTGCGCTTGCTCCGGTTTGTGCCGAAAGCTCATGCAATTGCCACACAGATTGTTCGTTGATGGTAGTTTTAACTTCTACCTTTGCACCGATGGCCGAACGGTTAGACACGGTGCCTTGCAGTTTAATATTTATCCAGTTATTCGCATTGCCGTTGTTCGTGTATAGAAAGTTGACTTCCTGATTTCCGGAATTGGCAACCAACCCGTCGACATCACCATCACGGTCCATATCCGCAAAAGCACTGCCCAGGGAAATGCCCGGATCAGTCACAATTGAGCCTGTGACAATTCGAGTAAACGTGCCATCTCCGTTGTTGGAATACAAGAAGTTGGTCTGCGGGTTTTCCGGTTGCCCAAAGCCGTCAACATTGGCGTTGGCAACGAACAGATCCAAATCGCCATCGTTATCAAAGTCGAGCCAACTGCTGCCAATGGAATCGCCACCATCGTTTACGATTGCGCCTTCGGTTACTGTTGTAAAGGTGCCATCACCGTTGTTTAAATACAACTCGTTGTTCCCAACCGGAAAACCAAGCCCAGAGTTGATCGCATTGGTAACAAACAAGTCTAAATCGCCATCATTGTCCAGGTCTCCCCAACCGGCACCAAGAGAGTTGTTTACAACGTTTACGATCTCGCCCTCCGTAACTTGTGTAAATGTTCCGTCTCCGTTGTTATTGAACAGAATATTGAGTTCAGCGGGCGTGGTGATAAACAAGTCTAAGTCGCCATCATTATCATAATCAGCCAAGGCGCCATGCGTTGTTCGAGTCTCGTTGCTGACTACAGGTCCAGAAGTAATTTTGGTGAAGCCGCCATCCCCATTATGTTGGTACAAAAAGTCGATGCCATCGTTGCCAACAAACAAATCCAGGTCGCCATCATTGTCAATATCTGCCCAACTGCAACTTTCTGAAAAACCTCCATCATTAACAATATCGCCTTCGGTGATCCTTGTAAACGTCCCGTCCCCGTTGTTTTGATATAAAAAATTGTTTTCACCATTGGCGTTGGCAACAAACAGGTCCAGGTTGCCGTCGTTGTCGTAATCTCCCCAACTCGCACCTAACGATGATGCGATGTCGTTGGTTATCTCGCCGGTGGTGATGCGGGTAAAAGGAGCTGATTCCACGAGACCCGCTCTAACGGCATACAACTTGAAGTCGTTGGATCCGAAATAAAGCGTCCCATCTGCGCCAAGCGCCGGAGATGAATTAACTTGACCGTTGGTTGCAAAGCTCCATTTTATTTGTCCCTGCGAATCGAGCGCGTAGAGGTTGGCGTCTCTGGAACCGATGTAGACGCTGCCATCGGCATCGACCATGGGAGAGCCGCCAATGCGACCCCCCGGAGTGGTCACCCACTTTTGCGTGCCATCCGGGTTTATAGCATAAACCTCGCCACCGTCTGTAGCGGTGTGAATGGTGCCATCCGCGGCCATGGCGGGAGTAGTCTCAATCCTGCCCGCGACCTTGAACGTCCATTGCACCGTGCCATCTCCGTTCAGCGCATACAAAGTACTGTCGATGCT
>JAABYK010000023.1:10973-18207 GCA_011775825.1 Candidatus Zhuqueibacterota bacterium
AAAAATCGACTGGCTGCGGCGTTTACATAAATCGTACCGTCAGAGCCAATGGCGGGTGTTGCACTTGGAAAGCCCCCTCCGAAGGCCCATTTTACGCTACCATCGCTGTTGAGAGCGTAGAGGCTATCGATGACGCCAATGTAAATGGTCCCGTCATCGGCGATGGCCGGCGATGACCGCACGCTAAAGCCCGTATCAAAAAACCAGCGTACCGCGCCATCCGGGTTTAAGGCGTACAAATTATGGTCGTCCGAACCAAAATAGATGGTACTGTCGGCAGCCACGGCCGCCGAAGCTCGGCTGTTGTCAAGATTCGTTGAGAAAGACCACTTTAGAGTGCCATCCGGGTTGACAGCGTAGAAATTTCCGTCAAAGGAACCGATATATAAGGTGCCGTCTGGGCCAATGACCGGAGAGGCCTGCCTTATGAAAGCGCCGGTTTCAAAGGCCCACTTCACCTCGGGCTGATCCGGCCCGACGACGTCGCTCCTGCCGCTGTTTTGATTGTCGCGGTGGAACTTGGGCCAGGGGGTGTCGGCGAGGGGATTGGCTGCCACAACGATAATGGTAAACGGTCGGCTTTGAAGAGTGAGGTCTGGCGCGACGCTATTTGTAATTTCACAGTGATAAACACCAGTACTGAGAGCACTGACGGGGTCGATAGTGAGCGTGTCGTCCGTTGGTTGTGAGAAAAGCGATTCACCATCCTTAAACCACTCATAGATGTTGTGCTGTCCGCCAACCGTGACGGAGAGAGTGAGTTGGCTACCTGTGACGACAACCAGATTCTGTGCCAGGCCGACGCTGTCTTGCGGTGAATAACTAAAGTTCGGGATGTTAATGTTGGGCTCAATGTCCTCGAATGTCATCTGGTTACCCTGGATAAATAGCTCGGTAAGCGCAGCGATGTTTGACAGATCGGGGAAGTCGGACAGGTTATTGTCTTCCACCCCGCATGATTCCAGGTTCACCAGATTGGCGAAAGTTGCCGGCACAGCCCCGCTGAGCTGATTTTCGTTAAAGAAAAGGAAACGCAGGTTTGTAAGATTTCCCATTTCCGGAGGAATCGTTCCGTCGAACTGATTTCGTCCCAGAAACAGTTCCCGCAGATTTGTCTGATTACCGATTTCGACCGGAATGTTGCCCGAAAGCTGGTTGTCGTTCAGAACGAGGCTGGTCAGATTGGTCAGGTTGCCGATCTCGCTGGGAATCAGGCCTGAGAGCTGATTGAATTGCAAAGCTAGCGTCGTCAGATTAGTAAGATTGCCGAGCTCGGGGGGTATCGTACCGGTTAGTTGATTGTTGAAGAGGCGGAGAATTTCCAGATTTGTAAGGCTGCCAATTTCAGGCGGAATTTCTCCCGTGAGCTGATTTGATTCGAGAGCGAGGTCAGTGAGATTGGATAGGTTTCCGATTTCTTGTGGTATACTTCCCGTAAGTTGATTACTGCCAAGGAACAATCCAGCTAAGTTAGTCAAATTTCCTATTTCCGCCGGGATGGAGCCGGTAAGCTGATTTCCCGCTAGAATTAAATAAACGGATAAATTAGACAGATTTCCAATCTCGCTGGGAATGGGTCCGCTCAACTGATTTTCAGACAGAGACAAAGAATTTGAGAGATTCGTCAACTTGCCAATCTCTGCTGGAATCGGCCCCGTAAGCTGATTGTCAGTCAGCCGCAAGTTTGATAAGCTTGCTAGATTTCCGATTTCTGGTGGGATAGAACCGGTCAGTTGGTTAAGTCCTAAATCTAAATTGACCAAATTAACTAAATTGCCAATTGTGGCTGGAATTTCACCAGTCAGTTGTGATAAAACAATGCGTAAAAAAGTCAAATTTGTCAGGTTGCCAATCTCTGCTGGAAGAGGTTCTGACAGCACCGTTTGAGTGAGATCTAAAAATGTTAAGTTTGTTAATTTAACAATTTCTGTTAGTATGGGACCCGAAAGTTGGTTTGTCGCAAAGTTCAATGTAGTCAGGTTTGTCAAATTGCTAATTTCTGTGGGAATTGGCCCTGACAGTTGATTGAGACTTAAGTTGAGAATTGTCAATTCAGTTAAATCCCCGATAGAATTGGGTAGGGTTCCTGTTAAGTTGTTATCGTTCAGGATTAGGCTGGTCACTCTGCCACCTGATACAGTGACCCCAAACCACGTCGACAGGGGCTGATTGGATAACCAGTTCGAATTATCCGTCCAGTTGGCGCCGTCGGTGGTGTTGAAAAGATCTACCAGCGCCAGCGAATCCTCTTGCAGTGAGGTGAACTGTACCGTAACTGCGATGGGCCGTCGGTTCAAAGTCAGATCGGTGGCGACCGAGTTGCTGATTTCAGTCGAATAAGTCCCGGAGTCGGCGAAGGCTACCTGGTTGATGACCAGTGCGCTGTCGGTGGCATTGGCGATGGGCGCGCCGTTTTTGAACCACTGGTACAGATTGTTCACGCCGCCAACGGCCGCGCCCAAATTGAGTGTCGAACCTGGCGCCACGGTGAGATCCTGTTCAGCACCCACGCTGTCCTGCGGGGCGTAAACCAAGCCGGGAATACCAATGTTCGGCTCGATGTCCTCGAAAGTAAGTTGGTTGTTTTCTGTCGACAATTCAGAAAAAGTGGTGATTCCGGACAAATCGGGCAGGTCGACAAACTGGTTGTTTTGCAAACGCAACGTGTCCAGGACGGTCAGATTTGCGAATGATGTCGGTACAGCGCCGGAGAACTGATTGTCATTCAAATAAAGCGCAAACAAATGTACCAGATTGCCCATTTCAGTGGGTAGCGGCCCGCTAAGCTGGTTGAATTCAAGAACTAAACCCTCGAGGCTCGTCAGGTTGCCAATTTCCTGAGGAATATTGCCCGACAGTTGATTTCCGCCCAGGTTGAGCTCGATTAAATTGGTCAGATTTCCGATTTCAGTCGGTATCGCCCCCGAGAGCTGGTTGCGGTTGTTTGATTCGACTTTACTCAGTCTCTCGCTGCGGGCTTTCTTTAGCGAGGTGAGGCTTTCCGAGGTTTCGATGTTCAGCTCATTGAATGTAAGCCTCGCCGGCATGATGATTTCGCTCCGGTTTTGAACCGACCGCTGATCATGAATTGCCACGCTGGACTTGGTTAATGTTCCGAACCGGGTTTTGCTGATAGAGGTGAGGACGCTGGACAACCCACGATTGCTGCTGAGGTCCAGAAAGTTCAGAGCCGTGAGGGAGCCGATTGCAGTCGGGATAGTACCGGACAACTGATTGTCATTCAAATACAGGGACTCAAGGCCGGTGAGGTTGCCGAGTTCTGCTGGAATCCCTCCGCTCAAATTGTTGGTGCTCAAATTTAGAAAAAACAGATTTGTTAGATTGCCAATCTCTACCGGAATTGTGCCCGTGAGATCATTGATTTCCAAGTCCAGGACCTGCAGGTTGGCGAGGTTTCCGATTTGATTCGGGATCGGACCTGACAATTGATTGCTGCCCAAAAACAAGGTAACCAGATTCGGCAGGGCCGTGATTTCAACCGGAATGTTGCCGGTAAATTCGTTTACGTCAAGTATCAGGTGGATTAACTGGGTGAGATTTCCGAGTTCAGTTGGAATGGTCCCCGAAAGCTGATTCTTAAAAACCCGCAGATCCTTCATGTTGACCAGGCTACCAATTTCCGTCGGGAGCGGTCCTGTTAGTTGGTTGGAGTAGAGATAGAGTATCTCCAGGTTAGTTAGATTGCCGATCGTGGTTGGGATGGTTCCCGTAAGCTGGTTTTCGAATATCTGAAAATCGATCAGGTTAACCAGATTCCCGATTTCTGGGGGAATAGAGCCGGTTAGCTGGTTGGCGTCGAGATAGAGCGTTATCAGTTGGGTGAGGTTCCCGAGCTCGACGGGAATCGACCCGGAGAGTTGATTGCCAAACAGGCTAAGAATTTGCAACTTTGTCAGGTTTCCAATAGTCGTTGGTATTGTGCCTGAAAGCTGGTTACTTCGCAGGTCAAGTGTAAACAACTCCGTAAGATTGCCAATCTCCGGAGGAATCGCTCCCAAGATTTCATTGTCCAAGATAGCGAGAACTTCCAGGGCAGTCAAATCGCCAATGCTGGGCGGCAGGGCGCCCACCATGTTGTTGTCGACGTTGAAATCGACGACTGTGACACGGTTGTCGGTCACGCCTATCCCGACCCAGGTCGAGACCGGCTCGTTGGTAAGCCAGTTGCTGTTGTCGATCCAGTTGGCGCCATCCGTGCTGTTAAACAAATCCACGAGGGCCAGGGAGTCCTGTTGTGCCACCTGGTTGGGTGAAAAAACAGGATTCGCACTGCGGTACACGCCGTCGCCAAAGGTGCTGGCATAAGCGAATCCATCGGCTGCGATGGCTACCTTGAGAAAACCAGCCAACAATCCACTGCTAATGTCCTCCCAACTATCGCCGTTGCTGGTGGAGCGGAAAACTTGTGCGCCAGCCGTGCCGGCAAAGATATGGCCAGCGGGATTGTTTGCCAGCGAAACCACGAACGAGCCGGAAAAACTCGCATCCAAATCGATCCAACTATCGCCATTATCGGTTGAGCGGAAAAAACCGGTGCCACTGGAGCCAGCAAAAAGTGTCCCATCCGGGTTTACCAGCAGGGCGCGGATATCGGTGTCGGTGATGCCGACGTTGTTTTCTTCCCAACTATCGCCGTTGGTGGTTGAGCGGAAGATGCCGCTGCCTAGCGTCCCGGCAAAAATATGCCCGCTGGCGTTGCTGGTCAGCGATTGCACATTTAGATTTGTCAGTCCGGTATTGATCTGTGTCCAATCGTTGCCGTTGTTGGTGGAGCGCCACATCCCGTCACTGCCTGTGCCGACAAAGATGGCGTCATCCGCACGAATGGTCATCGATTCGACAACACCCGCACCGGGAAAATTGAGATTGGTCCAATTGTCGCCTCTGTCGGTGGAGCGGTAGACCCGGCCAAAGAGGGTGCCCGCAAAAATATGCCCGTCGGAGTTGATGGCCACCTCTTCTATGCGGCCCTTTTGAACATCGGCGATGAGACGTGTCCAACTCGCCCCGCCGTCGGCGGAGCGGTAGACGTAGCCGCCGCTGCCGCCGGCGAAGACATCGCTCGAGGAGCTGGCGGTTAGCGACAGCAACTCCACGTTTCTCAAACCGGTATTGATTTCCGTCCAACTGTCGCCAGTGTCGGTAGAACGGAAGACGCCTTCGTAAAAAGTGCCGGCAAAAATATCTCCATTGGCGTTGACGGCCAGCGCTTCGATACTGGTAGACGGCAAGCCGGCATTGACTTGCGTCCAACTATCTAAATTGACCGTGGAACGAAATACCCCGGTGCGGTTGCCAACAAAAAGGTGTCCGCCCGGATGCACGGCCATCTCATTGATACGCGTGTTGATTAAACCCGTCGTGCTAATCGGCGACCAGGAAGTATCACTTTCGGAGAAACGAAAGACGCCATTCGAAGTCCCGGCAAAGACCACAACACCAGCGCTATCAACCAAGGACGGTACGATCAGGCTCGTTAACCCGGTATTCACGGGTAACCAACTATCACCGTTATTGAGTGAGCGAAACACGCCGCCACCGCCCGTAGCGGCAAGAATATCACCGCTGGCATTGATAGCGAGTGCGGTGATGGAGGTGTCGGTTACGCCAGTATTAACTTGTAACCAGCTGACGCCGCCGTTTGTAGAGCGGAAGATGCCATTGACCTCCGTTCCAGCGAAAATATCACCTGCTTGATTGACAGCTATCGCGGTCACTACACTAGCTGGACCAATGTTGAATTGTGACCAATTGGCGCCGTCATCCGTTGAAATGAAAATTCTTCCATCATCGTCGCCAGCATAAACATCTCCATTTGCATCCGTAGTAAGCGAAAAGAAAAAGCCGCCGGTCAGGCTGGACTCCCAACTTTCCCCATTGTCGAGTGAACGAGAGACGCCGCGTAAGGTCCCCACAAAAACAGCCCCCGTGGGTGAAACCGTCATAGATTTAATGAACGCGCCGTTAGGCCCGCTAGTGGGCTGCCAGAAATCCTGCGCCATGATGGGGGTGTGAAGAAGCCATAGGCTTATCAAAAAAAGTAGAGCTGACGCAGAAGCAAAATTTGTATGTGTTCGAGTCATTTCCCCTCCCGGAATTTATCCCTTGTTTTGTCCGTAACCTCTTGCAACTGAGCAGGGACAATGGACAGTTATTCCGCTTACCGCGGTGGTCGATTGGGATTCTGCGGAGCGGGCGGAAGCGGCGGTTCCTGCAATTCGCCAAAATCGGCGCCCGAGTTTTGCGCTTCCTCGCTAGACTTGCGGCTGTCCTGTCCCGGCACGAAATTCGAGCCAATGCTGTTGCCGAGATTGCGCAGGCGACTGTTCACCAAGTCTTCCTGTGACGTTGACGGGCCTGTGGCTTCGGTTTCGATAGCGGCTAATTTGCCCAGCACTTGGTCAGGGCTGCCACCGGCGGTGCTCAAGCCTTCTGCTGCCTCGGCGTGGATCGCCGCCTCCTGAAAATTGGGGTCGATCTGAGCGGCTTGCTGAAAGAAGCGCGCCGCAGCCGCCGGATTGCCGGCCGCCTCTTGCTCCAAACCGCGACAGTAGGCCAGAAAGGCTTGCAGGTTTTGGGTGGGAATACGCTGAATGTCCTCGCGCTCTTCCGGCGTGATCTCGACTCCCATTTCATCAATGATGCCGAAGACCAGTTGTTTTTCCATTCTGAATAGGTTGTCGAGCTCGTCTGACTCAGTGACCGCCTCCGGGAAATTGCGATTTACGATATCCCAGGAAAACAGGTCCACCTGCAGTCGATCTTCCTCCATGACATTGACCGATCCAGCTACGATGCGCCCGGCACCGAGTATTTTGCCAACCCGGGGCGCTGACTCGGGGTCGATAAATTCTGTTTGGGCCAATGCCAATTCGTCCAAAAGAGTTTGCAGGCGCAGGCGTTCGAGTAGGTTCAGCTCACTCACTTTGCCCAAATCGACGGTCAACATTTCACTGAGACCTCGGCCTAAAGCGGAATATTTTTCATCTACCCCCTGATAACTAAGGGGAAAGACAGCCACATTCTTGGATTTAAGGCGATCGTCGCCAAGCTGTTCTTCCTCTGCGACCAAAGTTTGAATTTCTTGTTTGATCAACTCTCGAGTGAGCTTGTGGAACCGTCCGGCCATGAGACGGCGATAGGGGGAGAGCCGTGAAATCTCTGCATAGTTAGCGTAGATGCTTCGGGCCCGTTCAATCTCGTCGAGAAACTC
>JAABYK010000023.1:18277-23156 GCA_011775825.1 Candidatus Zhuqueibacterota bacterium
GCGGTTTCGAAGTAAATCACCCCCAGTCTGCGCAGGGTGTCGAAATCGTTCGGATTGGCAGCGAGTTTAGCCTCAAGCTCGGTCATCTCGGTTTCGTAGTCGGCGATGTCTTTTTGGAAGTGAACGGTGGCACAAGAAAGGTATAAGAAGACGCTTAGGCAGGCAAGACCACCAAGGTAGGACTGCTTCCTGATCATACCCCAACCTCCTGATTGTAAATGAATATAAGTATAAGTTCGGTGGTGAGTTGCTTAATCCTTTTTGAGATTTTGTTTCGAAATTTTCCGGAGCCACCCAGATTTTTGTAATTTTTGCACTCATTGATGGCTTCGGCCAATATGTGTTTGGCTTCATGGGAAAGGCCTAATCTCCACGTTGGTGTTCAAGGAATTGCTTGTCTTAGAATGAACTTGTTAGTTCAAACGTAAACTCGGTTTCTGCCGAGACATCATTGTCGTTGTGCAAGCCTTCGATCGATATTCGATAGCGTAAACCATTCTTTGGCACGTCCGGAGAGGCGTTTTCCGGGGGCGTAATTTGAAGGGTGCCTGGCGGCACTTCTCCATAGTTCACATTGGGTTCAAAAAGCAGGGAATCGCTTTGAATTTCCCAAAGCGTGAGGCTGTTCGCGATGTCTTCGACTGCCAAATAAGTGGCAAGAATGGGCGGGTTGGCGAGTGTCCAGGCAATTTGCGGAATGCCCTGAACCGAACCAATGGCAACATCAAAGTCGCCATGAAGATCGATGTCTCGGGCCAAGCCCGTTGCCTCCAGGTCAACGAACGTTTCCATAAAACTTGCGCCCCGGCCAACAATGCTCAGGCCTTCGTCCTCCTCCAATGCCACAAACTCCAGATCGATCTTTCCGAGTAAAGATACAAAATCATTTGCGGTAAAGAATCCGTTGCCGCGGTTCTCTAAAGGATGAGTCGCTCCATTCGGAATGAGAAGGGTCACACGAACCTCGGTGACCTCGTTTATGAACTCCGAAGCGACATCGACATCGAAACTGATATTCGAAAAGACCACGCCTGGGGTTGGCCTCACAGAGATGGTTGCGACGGTATTGCCAACCGCATCGGAGATGGCGCTGGTCAATGTAATAGCCGGGCTTTCCGTGACGATTCCGGGTGCTACAAAGAATGGTTCTGTAAAACCGGTAAAGGTAACTACACCATTCTCAAACATCTTGAGCTCGAGGTTGACATCTTCGCCAGTGACTTCCTGGCCATTTATCACCTGTGTTCTTTCCTGGCCTCTTCCTAATTCAACAAAGATGGTCCCTTCAGCCACGTTTCTTTGCCGGTCGATTTCGAGTGCCTGGTCCTCAATATAAAAGAAAAATGTCTCATTGGGCGCATCGAATCCCAAAACGGACACGGTAACTCGGTCCACGGCGGCCAGGGAATTTGATTTGTTCAGCATCGAGTTCGATTTTCCAATTCTTGTGTCGTCGACGTTCAGTTTTATGATCGCCATGTTGCTTTCAAAGGATGCTGGTGAACCATTGCAGGAGAGTTGTGCGAGCGATCCACTTAATGCGAATAAGGCAAGCCACAAGAATTTGCATTGATCAAGTACGTTTTTCACAGACATTTAGTCCTCAAAAGCGTAAATTGATGCCACCGGAGAGACCAAGAACAAATTCGAACCCTGTGACATCGATGTCGCTATTCGGTCCGGTTTTGATTTTGCCTTTATAGAATTTTATTGTTGGATCGATAGAAAAGAAATCGGAGAATTTGTGAAAAACTCCCATGCCCACGCCAAAAATCAGCGCCCCTTCCGAGTCGTTTACGGTATCGCTATAGATTTTGGCATCCAGCAAATATTTCAATCGAAGGTCGTTTCTTAATTTGTGAGTCGCAGACAGGCCGAAATCAAATTCGTTGCCGTTGTCAATGAGCGCTGCGTTTGTGCTCTCGTTGTCCAAACGCCATCTATTCTGGGCACGAATGATGAGCGGATCAAAGATGGAGACGGGGAAAATAAAACTGCTCTGAAGCAGGAATTTGTCGCCCGCCTCAAAAAATGGTTGGCCAGCCAATTCATCTTCTGTGTAAAACGTGTACACAAAATCTACGATGAATTTGGACGGACCGGTTGCCAGTTCGAACCCTCTCTCCATTCCGAATGTGAGATTGACTTCATTACCTGGAGTAATTTCGATTTCCTGAGTGCCATTGCGCACGTCATATTCTCCTCGCCATGCGTATCCCACTCCCAGGCCAAACACCCAGGGACCGAAGTCTTGTGCGGCTGCCAGACCGAAGTTTAGATTCACCCCGGTTCCGAGATTTGTAACCGGGTTAGCCAACGGGCGATTTGCCGCAAGCCCGGCTATTTGCAACTCGTCAACATCGAATTTGGTTTTGCCACTAGGAATGCTCGCGCCAAAAGTTAGCAGTGCCCGATTATCACCAAGAATGTAAGATCCTCGCAAGAAAGTGTCTGTAACATGTGTCAATGTCACACCCCCGGCGCCCGCAAATTGCACATTGGAAAAATAAGGCACGGTAACCGCGTCTAATGCAAAACGTTCGCCGATAGGATGGGTGTATGTAAGCGGAACCACCACCTCCGTAAACCTCTCGAAGCCACTTTGTTCCTCAAAACTCCAGGTTTTCAAGCGCAGATTGGTTTTAAAGGTTTGCTTACGAATGAATTCAGTTCGAGCCGGTTGTCCAAACAGCGAATTGAAAAACAAAGCCACGAGAATCAGAGCCGAACATGTTTGTTTTTTCATTAAGCTGTTCACTCGCTAATTATCATCTCCGTCGCTGGGCAGCGGGATGCTGATGTCAAGACCGGCGGCCTCCGACACATCATTATTCCCGATACCCTCCTGGAACGGCTCTCGGGAGTCGTTGTCCCCTTGCGGAGCCTGACCAGTTTGCGTGGCCGCACTCGTGAAAATCAAGCGTGACATCCGAATCTGCCCTCCGGTTTCAACCTCCAAATCCCGGAACAGATTTTCAAATTGTGACAAAGCAAGCATGCCTGTACTGGCAGCGCTTTGACGGATTTGCACCTCTGCCGCCCGCTCTTTGGCTAATTGAAATTGCGGATCGATGCTGAGCGCTTTCTGATATTGGGCATGGGCTTCATTAAACAGCCCGCGGTCTTCATAATCCAGTCCTTTGGAATAGGCGAGAAATGCCAAAAGAGACTCGGTTGGGATTTTCATGATCGCTTCGCGTTCTTCCTTGGAGAGGTCGATGCCCATGTCGTCGATAAGGGCGAATGCCAATTTTTTTTGCATGCGAAACAATCTTGCTAATTGGCCCGTAATCTCATCGATATTATGGAGTCTTCGGGTGGTCGTTTCGGTCAAGGAAACATCGATTCTAACGTTTTGATCTGTTAAGTCAGTAAATGCTCCATTGACCAGTTTTCGTGCTCCCACCAGTTTTCCAACCCGGGGGACCGTGGATTCGTCGACCAAATCAGTTTGCCCAAGCTGCAATTCTTTCAGAAGCTCTTGTAATTTCAATCGCTCGACCACCTTCAATTTCTTGACCTTTGACAAATCTGTCATGAGCATGTGTGCAAGCCCCTTTTGAAGCGGATCGAGTTCACGCAAGTCACTCAGGTTTTGGAAATTAAGCACGGCAATTGTATTTTCCGGGAAGCGTTCTGCATTGAGCTTTTCTTCATTGGCGATGGCGAGTGCGATTTCATTAGCTATCTTCCTTTGTGTCAATTGCTGAATGCGTTTCGAAATCTCTTTCTTGAATCCACCTGAGCGTCCCAATGTTCGATAGGCCCTGTATTCATCAATGGCCTTGCCGGTTTGATTTTGGGCTTCATAAGTCATCCCCAGATAGAAAGTGGTCTGACTATCTTTGGGATTCATGGTCTTGGCTTTTTTCAGTTTTTTAAGGGCATGCTTATACCGATTTATTTTGAACAAGGCGATGCCGAGGTCGCGTTTAATTTTGTGGTTTTGCGGACTTCGTTTCTCAGCTTTGGCAAGCCAATAGATTGCGTCTCTGTACGATTCCTGGCTGAGCAGGTCTCGTCCGCGATGATAATTATTGGCGCTGCAGCCCAGCCCGAGCGAACCGAGTAGCAAAAGCGCGATCAGCCCACAAGCTCTTTGTGAGAACATCGTTTAAATAAAGCTGAATGGTATCATTTGATTTCCCCTCCTCAACCGAACCCTGAATGGAGTAAGTGGCTGGTTTCTTAATGTGGGGATAGAATAGCAAATCTTAAAACTCTAATTTAAGACGCGAAAAGTAAAATGCAACAATCATTAGCGTATTCATACAAATTTTTCTTATCGTTCTTTTAAGTCTTAAGGTTGTTCAGCATTTTTTTGGGCGGAGAAGTTGAATCAGGAAAGGAAAACCCGCACGGTTTAGATCTGGTTGACCGCAAACAGGTCAGGCATTATTTTTCCGTTGATTGAGCTTTTGACAGTGGTAGCCAATTTTTCCATTTCCCAAATGGTTAATCGGTCACCCGGCAGGTGTGCCAATTTCTGCCTAGCCATCTTGAAGGCCGGATCCAATTTGATGGCTTTGTTATATTGATAGCGTGCTTGAGCGTGCAAATTCCGATCTTCGTAGTCCAGACCCTTGCTGAAAGCAATGAAGGCGAGGCTGCTGTTTGTGGGCGGCTCCAGGATTTGACGATACTCTGCATCCGTTGTTCGCACTTCTAAGTTATCCAACAACTCAACTACGAGGTTGTTGGTTAGCCGGACGACTTCTGAGATGCTTCCCTCCATTTGCACCCCTTGGCCCATGAGTTTACCACTTTGCGAGACGACGACTCCAGCATTAAGCTGAATGATGGTATTCGTGATTCGTTCTGCTCCACCGGAAATTAAACGGCCGGCGCCCAATAATTTGCCGACTTTTTGTGCTTGCAC
>JAABYK010000023.1:23208-23892 GCA_011775825.1 Candidatus Zhuqueibacterota bacterium
TCTATCATTCTCAGATTTTGGACCTTTCCGAGTTCGGCGGTGATAAGCTCCGCCACCCCCTTTAAGATCGGAGTGAGTTCTTCCCACTGTGAGAGATTGCGGAAATAAAGAACGGCTACCGTGTTGGGTTCGGTCTTAATTGGTTTACCCCTTTCAAGGCTCGTGAGTCTTTCTCGGATGTCCATTCGGAATTGCTTTTTGGTCATATCGCGGATGCGGGCATGCAGTTCGGTCCGCAATCGAGGTTCAATGTCTTGGGACGCATAAGACTTAAAGATCGATGTGGCTTTGGAGAAATTTCGGTTGCTTTCATAACTCAGGCCTAAATAAAGAAATGCTTTCCCATCCTTCGACTGCATGGAATTCGCTTGTGACAGCTTGGCAATAGCTTGCTCGTATTGCTCGTTTTTGTAATACGCGATACCTAACTCGCGTTTGATTTTCCAATCGGAAGGGTCCTCTCTCTCGGCTAATTTAAGTTGTTCAATTGCCGAGGCGTAATATCCGTTTTCTAAATATTCGGTGCCAACCTTGTAGTTTCTGTTGCCACAAGCAGAAACTAGTAAACCAGTGAGGAGCCAGGGTAGGGGGGATCGGATTTTGAGTCGAATTGCCATCCTGTAGCGTGCTTTAATTGATTAAACTTATGCTTTACAGAAATCCTAACCCGGCTTAGCCGGAAGC
>JAABYK010000023.1:23944-28167 GCA_011775825.1 Candidatus Zhuqueibacterota bacterium
CACCGAGTTATGACTTTCTCCGTGACACTCCGATGCCTCCGTGTTTGCCCGAAAGTCCGGAAGCCAGGAAATCTAAATGATACCGTGAAAATATGTAATTATGTAACTTAATGATACTGATTTTAATAGTCTTGCCCTCAAAAAACTTTGCTCAAAAAGCACAGATTTCGCACTTTAGCGGATCTAAAGCGTATAAGGCCGAATCACGTCCAACATGTCGCGTGCTTTTTTGAAATCCGGGGCTACCGTCAACGCCTGTTCCAATTTTGCATATGCTGCCTCGTATTTCTCCTGGTTGGCGTTGGACATCGCATCTCCAAATAGGGCCAGGGCTTCGATGGGCACTCTTTCCTTACCTAAATCTTCAAGCTTCTCTTTATCCATCTTTTTGATCTTAAGCTCCAAATCTTTGCTGATTTTCAACGTCAGTTTCTTAGCCAATTCCAACACTTTATCGGGATCACCTTCCATGGAGGCCGTCTTGAAAATTTCGCCGGTCTCAGTTTTGACAATACGTGCGTCGATTCTGAAATTGTCGCCGATTCGAATAAAGCTTCCAAAGATGAACGAATGCGCCCCCAACAATTTGCCGAGACGTGGCGCCATGGATTCATCGACGATTTTCTTTCCACCAACCTGTTTTTCCGTTAGTTCGAGTTCTTCGATCAGATATTGAATGCGCTCACGTTCCACGACTTTCAAATTGCTCAAGACGCCAAAATCGCTGATCAAGACTTTGGATAATGCGCCGCCGAGATTTTCGTATTTTGCCGTGTCGTCAATTGAATTGTTCTCAAAATCCATGATGGCAATGGTTTGAATGCCCGGCCCTTTTTTTGAGCGCTTTGGAGACGGCTCCACTTCTTGAAACGTTTTGTAATAGCAGTTCATGAGCCTTTTATGCGGCCACCAGTGATCACTTGGCTTGAAGTCGGGATCTCTGTGGAGAACCCTTTTGAAAATATTCGAAGCCTTTCTGTCATGATTCATGGATACGTATGCCACGGCTAATAATTCACTGGCTTCGACGTACGATTCTTTTGGCAGAGTTTTGGTTACCATCAGACGTTCGAGCAGATCGATGGATTCTTGAAATTCGCCGTTCATAAAATGCTTTTTTGCCTGCTCCAGTTCCACATTCTGCTGCGAACTTTTCGAAGTGTTTGTTGCAGTTGCGTCCGGTATAATGAATGAACAGGTAAATACAAACAATAGGAGCAGCCAAACGTGATTTTGAGTTTTCATCCTCGTACTCCTTAATGGAAACAATTTGAACTACTGCTTTTTGACAAACTTGAATTTGACCGTGGTTTCCTGGCCGCCATCGATGATCACCTCTTGATTCGGGTTTTGCGATTCATATCCAAAAACTGTGGCGTTGACCGTATACTTGCCGCTTTTTAATTGAATCGTTGTCGGTGTCTGTTCACCTGATGGTTTGCCATTTATGTAAATATCGGCCGGTGGCGCCAATGTTTCAGAATTACCATTAACAACAACAGCCAAAACCTTGAGTTCGCCAAGGGGTTCAGGCGGTAATCCGAGATTAATACGATTCTGCCTATCCGGCTCGATCGTTACCTTCGTTTCCTTGTTCAAATAGCCCTCAAGTGTCACTCGGACATTGTGTTCCTTAGCCGCCAAGTTTTGGAAGGTATGCGGAGTCGTTTCTTCTGTGGACTCGCCATCGAGATAAATGAGAGCGCCGCTGGGCTGAGAATCCACATGAAGTTTGCCGGTGCTTTTAATCGGGGGCTGTGTGTCAGTCGTTTCCTTTCCGGTGTTGGTTGAAGCTTTGGTCGTTGACTGTGACTCTTTCACCAAAGCTGGAGACCATGCTGTTTGCTGGGCCGAGGTCAAATCGAAAGTTTTCTCCGCTACCAGGTAGCCATCCTTTTTAAGTCGGATATGATAGGAACCTGGCTGTAGATTTTTGAGAACGGCAGGTGTGCGTTGTCCGGTATCTCTAGAATCCAGGATTATCGCAGCTCCGATGGGATTGCTGTTGATATCCAAACTTGCGAACTTGGTCGTGTCTGGCACCAATGGCGCCACTTTAGAAAGGGTATCGTGCTCGGTGACCGTGAAAGTGTACGACCATTCTTCATGGCCGGGCAGTCGCAATGAAAGCATGTGCTTTCCCGGATTTAAAGAGCCTAAGAGAGCGGGAGTCTTTTTGCCCGTCGCTTTTCCATCTATTAGTATCTCGGCGCCTTCGGGTTCTGAATTAATCTGCAAATAACCCGATTGGTCGTCAAAAAGACTTTGTATTTTGGGGAGGTTTGCAATGCCAGCGACGACCACCAGAACGAACAACGCCAGGGGCAGGACGACTTTTGGCATAATCCTGAATCGCGGTGGTTGCTTATCACTGTCGATAGAGATGGTTTGTCCACCCGTTATCTTCTGTTGTTGAAGATTTTTGTCGTCGACTGCCATTCTTGTAAGCGTTTCCTCGTCGGGAGCAGGACTAGGGGACGTCTCATCTTTGTGGGTTACGTCTGATTTCACATTGAACAAGTCGTCGGTCATGTGTTGTATCTGATCGTAGCGATCTTCTGGACTCTTCGCCATAGCCTTTTCGACGATTTTTTCTATTGGAGAAGGAACATCGGCATTTAAATTCCTAATTGGCGGCGGTTCCTCATTGGCGATGTTGTAGAGAAGGGACATCTGGTTGTCGCCTTTGAAGGGCAACTGACCCGTCAGCAATTCATACAGAATCACTCCCAAAGCCCAGATGTCGGTTCTGTGATCCACATCGAGGCCTTTGACCTGTTCCGGCGACATGTAGGCCGGTGTCCCCATGCTGGTGCCGGTTTGGGTGATTCGGGTGCCACCACCAAGTTTAGCGAGTCCAAAATCCACGATTTTCACAAAGCCTTCGTCGGTGATGATGATGTTGGCCGGTTTAATGTCCCGATGCACAATGCCTTTTTCATGGGCCTTTGCGAGCCCGCTCCCGACCTGTGTTACGAGATGAACCGCCTCATCGATACCGATGCGTCTCCTGTCCATCCGCATTTTTAACGTATCGCCATCATAATAAGCCATGGCGATGTAAATATGGCCGTCGTCGGTTTCATTAATTTCAAAGATGGTCCCGATACGCGGATGGTCGAGTGCGGAAGCGGCTTGAGCCTCGTGCGTAAATCGTGCTTTGGCTTGGGGGTCGCGTGTGAATTCAGAGATCAGAAATTTGAGAGCAACAGTGCGTTTTAGTTTGATGTCCTCGGCTTTGTAGACCTTGCCCATGCCTCCGCCACCCAGAAACTCCAGGATTCTATAATGCGATATGGTCTTACCAAGTAAAGGATCGCTTTGCACTTTTTTTGACCGGCTAAGGTGAGGATATGATAATACACTCGGATGAAACTTGCAAAATTTAAGACATGCTCTGACAAATTGCAAGATATTTTTTGGGGAGACGTAACAATTGGAGCTTTAGGTTTCGATTGCAACTCTATCCGCTGTGACGATCTTCAGGACAACCTGCAATGCCGTTTTTACCTGATGAAGGCTGGCCGGTGAAACCGTAAGCACGAAATCGTTCATGCCTTGATGAGTTTTGACAATCTCTTCCCGAAATTGGGGGCTTTTTAAATCGTACACCCCGGTGGTTAATTGGCTGATTTCAACAATGTCCACGTTGTTTATTCGAACATCCACTCGGTCGATCACTTCTTCCATCCCTTTTTGGTTGAGAGAATTGGGCTTCTCAATAACATTAGATGTTCTGAGCGTGCCTGATCTCTCATGTTCTTGAAACATGCCACTACCAATTTGTAAGAAACTGTTTCTGACTCATGCATCTCTGAACCCATTCGCCATTAAGAATTTCAATTTTTGTGCCAAAACCATAAGTTAAATTTAAACAGTAGATTAAGTCAAACATTTGAAAGTGCTTACTCAACTTGTTTGTTCGGAAATGTACAAACCGTACCATATGGTTCATGTGAATAGCTATGTTTGGTGACCACTGAGAGGGCACACTTTAGCCTGAAAGGAGCCCTGTTCTGGGAATCGGGAAATGCGTCTTAAAACTGTCACACTCGTGGTCTGATTTCATACAAATTTGTTTTTCCCATTTTAAATTTTATCAATAAAATAACATAAAGCTTGTTATAATTTTGGTATGAGCTTTGAATAATCAAGCTTTAAGAGATTGAATCATGGACGTATCTGAATATAGAAGCTACCATGCAATTGACTTCCAAATTACT
>JAABYK010000303.1:0-3295 GCA_011775825.1 Candidatus Zhuqueibacterota bacterium
TAAAGGGAGATAAGGGTAAGGGTATGGGGTATAGGGAAATAGGGGAACTTTTGTACTTATTCTCTTATACCGTATTTCCTTATAACCCTATCCCTCCTCCCAGGAGGTGAAAATCAGAACCCGTTGTCACAGGTGATGGCGGATTTTTCGAACCCCGGTTCAATCAACCCGACTGGGATCGTTCCAGAAAAACTGGGTGATGCCGCGGTCGGTGCCGAACCAGATGTAGTCGCCATCCAGCAACAGGGCGTTGACGCGATTGTCGATTAGGCCATCCTCAACGGTGAAGTCGCGCCACGATTTCGCTTTGCGATTGAACTTTTTGACGCCTTGTCGGGTTGCGGCCCAAACCGCCTTTTTTGAAGCGAGCACTCTCGTTACGACGGTGTTCGGAAAGAATCGGCCTTCGGGCACACCGAGCCACTTCTTTTTCTCGATGTCATAAACATCGATGCCGCTGTTGCTGCCAAACCAGATTTCGTTTTTGTAGCGGGAGATGGAATTGATGATGCGGTCCACGGGCCCGCCGACATCCACGCTGTAGCCGCCGTGCTTCTTGCTTACGTCGTAAACATAGATTCCCTGGTTGCTGGCCGCCCACAAAAGATTTTCCATCATTTCCAGATCGTAAACTTCGACCAGAGTGAGGTTTCCGGGGTTGACCTGCTTGAACTGCAGGCTGTCTTTTTGGGCTAAGTGCTTTTTGGGGATATAGTCGATGCCGTTGGCGGTGGCAACCCAAATCGCCGAGTCATTTACAGCCACGTCAAAGACTTGATTGTCTGAGAGACCGTCGAAATTGTCGTAGTTTTTCCAGGTGCGCTCTTTGCTAAAATAGCGAGACAGCCCGTGACCGGTAGCAAACCAGATGTAGTCGCCGTCCGGGATGATGGAATGAATTCGGTCACTGCGCAAGCCGCCGATGTTTCGTTGCTCGAAATATCGCCAGATCTGTCGATCCAGGTCCCAGGCCGTGATGCTGCCACGGTTATTTTGAAAATTTTTGATGCCTCCGATCCACAGTACCTGATCGTGAAACGTCATGGAATTGATAACGCTGTTTGTCAATCCGAAATTCAGCATTTCGAGTTGCAGGCTTCTGACATCTCCGCGGCCCGCGCCCAGACCCCAGGTGCCGATCCAGAGATTGCCCCAATCATCTTCTACAGAAGCCACAACTTCGGCCGTCCTGAAATCGAAATCCTCCACAAATCCGCGCGGATCGAACAAATACCCGTTGTTCATGAAGAAATGCGGAAACTCTCTGCGTCGTTTCGCGCGTTTTCCGTACCAGCGGATCTTGTCTCGGCTAATGAAATTACCGCCGGTGTTGTTCGCCACCAAAATGACGCCGCCAAATTTGTTGGCTTCAAACAGTCTGCCGCCGCGAGTTTCGAACAGCAGATTATTGGGCGTGACGCCAATAGATTCGATTTCATCGGACCTCGGCAGCCCGAATTCATCTTTAAAAAAGTTAGTCCATCTTTGCGCGGTGGGTTGATAGTAACTGATGGCGGTGTGGGTGGCGCACCACAAAAAGCCGGTATCAAAATCGTATGCGACGGTCAAAACCTCATTATCGGCTAAACCGTTGCTTGTGGTCCAAGGGTACTCCCAGCGATGCTGAAACTGGTCGTAGCGTGTGATGCCCGAGTGCGCGGTTCCGAAATAAACATATTGGTGACCCACGGCAATGGAAGTCACAAATCTCGCGACTGAATAACTGATCCAATCTCCCAGCTCGTAGTCGGGGTTGGTTTCGCGCTGCCGAATTCCGCTGTCCTGGGGATGAACGGTACTGACAAGCAAAATCAGCGCGAGAAAGATAAAAGAGAGTTTTGTGGTAATCGAGCTTTGCATGGTAAAATTCAGGCAGCAGACCTATCCGAAGTTCTTAAGGTCAAAATGATTAAAGTCAAAATTTTTACTACGAAATAGTTTTGCCTTCAGAACAGCCTCCAATAATTGGAAGAATTCTTTGGCTCACTCACTACCCGGCCCGTTGTTTTCTGAAATCAGGTGCTGAATCTTCGCCTTGTTCTCTTTGGATGTGCGCAATTTAATCTCGGCCTGGGACTGATTATAATTGATGTCCAGTACCTCCGCGAGCCGATAGATCTGCGGGATCAACTCCGGTCGCTGCAAACTAACCTGTACTTCCATTTCCAAAATATTCTCAGAGGCAAAGTTCTCAATTTCCTTTTTCAAGTCCTCCAGAAACAGACCCTTGGTCGCAGAAATAAACACCGAGGGTTGATAGCGATTCTTGAGACGAGACACCAGGCCTTTATATTCGAGCTGGTCGATTTTGTTAAACGCGTAGAGGATTGGCTTGTCGGAGATCTGAAGTTGATTTAGCACATCGTTTACCACCGCCAACTGTTCAGGCAGTTGCGGATGGCTGACATCTACGACGTGCAGCAGCAAGTCCGCGACTCGCGCCTCTTCCAGCGTGCTCATAAAGGAAGCGACCAAATGGTGCGGCAGCTTTCGGATAAAGCCCACGGTGTCGATGAGCAAAATATCTCTCTGATTCGAATTTTGCATGCGCCGAATGGTGGCATCTAAGGTTGCGAACAGTCGGTTTTCTACGAACACGTCCGCATTCGTCAAAGCGTTTAAAAGGGTGGACTTGCCGGCATTTGTGTAGCCCACGAGCGCCACCTTATACGTAATTTCTCGGTTTTGACGCCGGACTTCCCGCTGCTTTTTGATTTTCTGCAATTGTCGGGAGAGCGCATCGATTCTGTTTCGAATCATTCGGCGGTCGACTTCCAATTGCGTTTCGCCGGGACCGCGCGTTCCGATCCCGCCAACCTGTCGAGACAAGTGCGTCCATTGGCGGGTTAGGCGCGGCAGCAAGTAATTAAGTTGGGCCAATTCGACTTGGGTGCGGGCCTCCTTTGTTTTGGCGCGGCGAGCAAATATATCCAAAATCAAACCGCTACGGTCCAGGACTTTCCGATCCGTTAATTTTTCCAAATTCCGGGCCTGTGCCGGACTGAGATCGTCGTCAAAAATCACCACGTCGATATCTTGCTCGTGCACAAAGTTGGAAAGCATTTCTGCTTTGCCGCGGCCAATAAAATAAGCCGGATCGATTTTCTCTTTTTCTTGAATTAGTTTATCCACGACTTCCGCGCCCGCGGTATCCGCAAGAAACGTCAGTTCTTCCAGATGTTCTTCGGTTTCCCATTGTTTGTTGTTCCGCGAAAGTGCTACCAACACCGCCCGTTCACGTTCATTAGAGTTTACTTCGTACAAAATCTTAAATTACACCTCCTGGTAGATTAAG
>JAABYK010000303.1:3382-7259 GCA_011775825.1 Candidatus Zhuqueibacterota bacterium
GGCGCTTCGGCCTTTTCTCGATAAATAAACATTTCTGCTAACAAAAGCAAGAGTGCGAGCACAACAAAATATTTCCACAATTCACGTCCGAAACGGGATTCTTTGAGTCGGATGGCGATTTGCTCGTTTTCTTGAATTTCATAGAATTCTTTGGTGCCGACGATTTCTGCGAGCTGGTCCGTTTCAAACGTGGTTGGGTCGCTCTCGCGAGAATCGTAATTGACGGACCATTTGGAGACAATCTGATCGCCATTGTACAGACCGTAGATGCCCACCAAATCGGTTTCGTTGAATCTCACGAAATACTTTCCTTGCGTGACTTCCGGCTTGATGCGAATGCGGCTGCCATCGGGCTTTTCCATGCTCAAATTGGCGCTCAATGAACTCTCTTCGGGATAGTATGTAATTTCCTCGCCGACCAGGATCTCATCTCGGTGCTGGTTGGTGGTGCCAGCCAGATAGGAAACGCTGCGGTTGATCAACGCGACGAATATGCCACGCAACGCCAGATCGGACCACTCACTTGAGATACCCGTGGTCGCATAGAGAATTCGGCCTTTCTGAAATTCAGATTCAAACAGGAACGGTGTGCCGTTGCTGTATTCGATGATTTTATCCAGAGGACTTTCAGTCTTCAAATCGATGGCAAACCGAAAGTGTGGCGATTCCACATTCTTTTCATCTTCGAACACGTTTTTGAAAATAGGATGACTGAAGTCAATCTTTCCTAACGAGAGAAATTGCTCCTGATTGCTGCTGGAAATCGCCTCCGTTAACGGAGGCAAATTGAGCTTGGCATGCAAGTTCTCGTTGTAATTACGCAGGTTCACGTCTGCTCCCAGGAACACCAGTAACCCACCGCCGGCTTCCACAAAATTCTTAATCCTCATCGTCTCAACGTGGTCGAATTTGGGAACGTTGGATAAGACCACCACTTCATAATTATCCAAATTTGTCTGTGTGATTGCGTCGGGAGAAATCTCGTCGAATTTGATGTATGACATCGTTTCTTTGTCCGGACTCAATGCCAATTTAATGAAGTAGGTGTCGTTTTCGCGGTTGCCGACAAGCAAGACCGGAATTTCATCGGGGATGTTGAACGTAAAATAGCGCCGATTGTCTTCGAGCAGCAGGTCGTCTTCCAGAAGCACGTAGCCGGATTGTTGACCAGTTCGATCCGGAACCATGCGAAACAACACGCTTTGGGCGGCCTGAGGCTCCAAATTCAGGGCATCTTGTCCCACGCGCTTGCCATTCACAAACAGGTGCACCAGCTTATTTTGAACCACATCATCTGAATGATTCTCAACCATCGCTTCCAGCTCAACAACTTTATCTTTCTCCAGAATTTGACTGCCAAACCGGATGTTTGAAATGGCCAGATTTTCTGATTTCGACGCAGGCGTGATCGGAAGCGAGTAGAATTTGACGGTATCATCAAACCATTGGGCCGCGTTGCCGTTGTTGGTCAGCGGTAGAGCATTTTTTTGCATGTCACCGATCAGGTAGACTTCCTTGTTAATGTTGGCAGATTCGTTCATAATTTGGCTGGCCAGACTGAACGCGGCAATGTAATCGGTTTTTTGATAGGACAGTTCCGTGTCTTCGATGAGCTGTCTGATGGACTCCCGATTGTATCTCGGTCCCTCATGCGCAAACTTTGGCGGCGCTTGCGGATACAGAAGATAGATTTCGTCGCCGGGCCGCAGCAACTCAACCACATCGAGCGCCCGTTTCTTGGCTTGGTCCAGTAGTCTCTTGCCCTCCGATTCGCGAGCCATGCTTAAGGTATTGTCGAGGATGATGACCGACGTGAGCTGTGCTCCCGACTCCAACGAAGCGGAGCCCGTTTGTTTGAGGGCAGGCCGCGAAAAAGCCAGGATGAGTGCGAAAATGACCAACGCTCGCAAGATGAGCAGCAGGATTTGGCGCAGCTTCAATCGACGGACTTTTTGCTTTTGCAGTTCTTTGAGAAAGCGGAGACTGCTGAAGTTGATGACCTTGGTTTTCTGACGTGTGAAGAGATGAATCAGAATGGGGATGGCTATTGCAGCCAGACCAAAAAGAATCGCAGAATTGAGAAACGTCAGCATGTATTTTAACTAAATATCCTCTTAATCATGGAAACCGGATTGGGAATGCCTTGCCGAGTCAAAGGTTCCACGGGCTTGGGATCCGGAGGCGTAATCGGTTCGCCAGCCAGGGCTCTTTTGGGATTTTCATTAAAAAGCAGTCCTGCCCGATCTTCGCCCCATCCTTCGGCCACGCGTTCCCTCGCCTCACGCAACTTCATGGGGCGACGTCTTGTGTTGTGTGCATCGCTTCCGACAAAATGGACGAGGTTGCTGTTTAACAGGATGGTTGCGGTATCTTTTACTTTGTTGCCGTGGCGTCCCACAATGCTGCTGGCGTTCATTTGCAGCAAGGCTCCGCGCTGCACAAAGTCATAAGCACGTTCCGGATCTCGAATGACGCTCATGTTGCGTTCCGGATGAGCAATAATCGGCACCATGCCGTCCAGGATCAAATCAAAGAATCGGTCACCAACAAATTTTGGGATGCCTTGCATCGGGAACTCGACTAAAAAGTACTTCTTATTGTTATTATATGTGGAGATCGTATGAAACAATTCCATGTCTGCTTGCGCGTAGATTTCGGAACCCAGGTGCAGCTTGACGTTGAGTTTTTCGAGATCGATCCGTTCTTTCGCTTCCTTAAACTTTCTGAGGATCTCTTCCTCACGTTCATAAGCCAGGTTACTCAAAATGTGATGTGTAATCGCGATTTCGGAAATGCCGTCGTCTTCTGCTTGAAACAGCATATCCATAGTTTCTTGCCAACTCTTCGGTCCGTCGTCAATTTCCGGAAGTACGTGCGCGTGGATGTCGATCAAAGGTCCTCCTGAACATACTTAACTCTATCCTTATACTATCTCAATTACGTTAATCTCCATCGAAAAGCAGATAATTATTGCGTGATCGAAAATAGCCTGTAATCTAAACTACTTCGTATCGTAACTGTTCTGCCTATCTGGGAAAAGTAAAAAAAAGACAAAATAATTAAGGTCAAAATGATTAAAAAACTTTATCGTAGAATGGTTTTGAATACGATTCGGTCATACTGAAAATTAATCCACTGGATTGCTTTCAACGATGTATAGCGAACAAATCGACGGAGATGGTTTTCATAGTATTTGTCATTTTTCACGAAAGACGATACCTTAAATCCAGTTTCAGAGTTTATCAGATGCACTTGTTGAGTACCCAAAACGCGGGCGCCGTCTGTCACCTCTATTTTTTTGACTACATTCTCTTTACCACCTCGAAAATGTTCGATCGCATCATAAAACAGAGAGGTGTCAAGAAAAGCTCCCCATTCCTTTAGCAAACTCACAACCAGTTTTTTCAGCCAAATACTATCTTCATCAAGTTGTAGCCAATGCGCATCCTCAATTGTATAGTTATAACGTTTCCCAGGTGTTAATTTCGTCGAAACAAAACGAAATTCAACAGAAGACGGACGCAGATTGATGAGTTTACCGTGCTGGACTCCAAGAAGCAAAAGGTAAGTGAGCGTCTGTTGGTGATGTTCACCCGTTAAAGTTTGGACGGTCTTTAACTCATAGATGACAGCATCGTTGATCAGCAAGTCAACATAGAACATCTTCTGAAAATCCTGATACGAGACTTCTATGGGCACCTCGATAGCGACCCCTTCAAGGCCAGCCTTTTGACAACGATATGCCAATTCATTCTGGTAAATGGCTTCACTCCACAACCTACCCAACTCGCGATGAATGGAGAATGCCATTCCCATCACTTTATAGTCAAGCGCATGAAAATCATCATCCGAAATGGATTTGGCTTTGAAAGCGCAG